>JBBRMZ010000158.1:0-10853 GCA_038230555.1 Chitinophagales bacterium | reverse complement strand
CGGTTTAATGACGCATATTTTCGGCTCAATCGTCACAGCGCTGCTTTTTTGGCTGTTTTAACCCATTATTCGCATGATATGTAAAACCGTAAAAAAATGATAACAAATCACCAACTTCAATTTGCCTAAGCAACTTACGGAGATATGTTTCAGTTTCTACATATTTTCGTTGTCGCCGTTCAAAAAACAGTGAAAGATTAATGAAGCAAGAGGCCATTACTTCTACTCCAATATCAGATTTTATATATCCTACTATTTTATGATTAATCCAATCAGCTAAGTCTTCATCTTTTAAGCTTTTAGCAAATTTATTAGTAAAACTTTTATTAAATTCAGAAATATTGCTCAGAACATAGTCGAGATCAATTTCTTTATTTAATTCATAAAACCATAACTTTGATTGGTAATATCTATTAAATTTAAGAATTGACATTGGCAAAACCAAGTCTTGTATTATTTTTTCATTATCCCAACTTTTATAATTAGACGATATGTCAATAATTTTTTCAAAACTTTCAATAATATTTGACTCAGATATTCCATTTATGAATTCTATAAGAATTTCTATTTTTTGTTCATTATTCAATTTTTTAAGTATTTCATTATTTTGAAAACCTTTTGCTCTTATAAAATAGAAAAATGCAGTTTTTGAATCAATATCATCCAACAAAAGCATAAAACTTATTCTTTCTTCGTCACTACTGCAGTTCTCAATTATTTTTTCAAAGTAATAATTCTTGTTTTCTAAATTTCGGAAAATAGGAATGAATTGCTCTATACTCTCTGAAGAAATATTTACATTCTCTTTAAGCAATTTATTTAATACTAAAACCAGTTGTGATTTTGTAAGCCTTTTGATAATTTCTTCTTTACTATATTCAAAACGATTGGAATAATTCTTGATTGTTGACTCAATATCAAAATATTCACCTAATAATCCTTGATACCACAATTCAAATCTATCATTTTTAATTGTAAAAGGTATTATTATCTCAACAATTTGATTATTGTAAGACATAGCATACTTCTTTGATAGTAACAAAAATTCTACCCATTTTTTTAGTGAATAACTCTGTACTTGTGTTATTGAACCCGTAACACTAAATTTTAATATTTCAAAGTTTAATAATTCTTTGCCAGCTTGCAATTTAATTAATCCTTCCTTAATAAATCTATATTTATATTCAGGGGAGCACAAACTAAATATCATATTCGGTATCTCGGATATACCTAAAAATCTATCAGGTATATTTCTGCACAAATTAAATGTTTCATCATTCTCTATGGCCGTTAATCCAATTTCCCCTTTTATCCATTCTTTGATTTCAGTAGTCACATCCTCATTTAAGCACTTATTTAACAAAGCATCTATACTTAAATTGTCAAATTTTTTATAATTTGCTAAAACATAGCCAAGATTTAAATCTTCTGAAATTCCATCGCGCCACATCATTAATTTAACTTGATCAGTAGATATATCATTTATGATTTGAACTAATTTGACTTTCAATACATTGTCTTGAAATTTTTTGTGTAAACTTTTGACAAATTCCCTAATTGGCAAGTACGCCTCATTTTCTTCAATAAATTTAGGCATATCGGTTTGTAAAAATATATCTATCAGCTGGTTAGCCTTAAATATTGTAGGCTGATTGACAATTATTGATATTTTTAAATCAAGACTACCTTCTAAATATTTTTGAAGTACTGTTTCTTTTGAAAGGAATAGATTATCCAATAATAGGAAACCATTATTTTCATAAACGCTACCTTCGAAAGTTCTAGCCCTTTTTGCTTTTTTTTGATCATTTAAAATATAAACCATTTTAGTATTTTCCAAAAGGGAATGAGTTGAGTCTGTGAGGGCCGAATGATGTAGAAACACTTCTTGATTTAAGCTTTTTATAATTCCAAATCCCTTTTCATTATCATACCAAGCTATAGAACCTAAAAAAACGGGCAATGTAAAAATGTCTTCTACAACGATATTTGATTTACTAATGTCAATAGCGTCGAAACTGCCTGGCTTTTTTTTCGAGACAATATTTTGAAAAGAGACGGTGTCTTTCGCCGACGGCTTATATCCTTTTTCTAACTTACTGGAATGAAAAAAGAAAAGTTGTTTATCACCATTTTCAATAAAACCAAATCCTTTTTCAGGATTATAGGATTTAATCACGCCTACTTGTCTCATAAAGCGGAAATTTAGTTATTCAATTTATAGTTGCGTGAGATAGCCTCGTTTTGGCAAACACCTGATTTTAATAGCAGTTTAAAAATTGATTCGAAATGAAGAATGGCTGTTTGCCGATGCCTTTCTTTCAGGCTAAAGGCGAGAGAGGGTAAGTTTCTAGTCTCCATAGAATATGTACCGACCAGTAAGCGAGCTGTTCATAAAAATAAAGCGAAAGTATAAACGGCGGTCGTTTAAAAGATAGAATACGCGCGTCGGAAGAAATAGCGGGGATATGGAAGTTTTTCATAGAGAAAGCAGTTGTTTTTGGCAAATTGAATATATTGCTTTCTCATATAATTGCAAATATAATGATATAACAGAGGTTTGCAAATAAAAGTAAAAAATATTTTAAATTATTTTATAAAAAAACAAGTGGAGTTGGAAAGCTAGAAAGACGCAAAAGGAGAGCGGCTAATTTCAAATAGTAATATAGTAAAAATAGTAGAGTATTATGAAAGATTGCGCTGTTTTTGATAAGTCACCTATATCTGTGTTCGCTCCCTGATTCCCTTTATTTATTATTTTACCAAAGTCGGATACGCAATATCCAATTGTTCCAGCTAAGTTTTATATTTGCAAGAGGCCGACCGTCGAGCCATACCTGAGCCATACTTAAGCCATAGATGAGCCGTACTTAAGTCGTAGATAAGCCGTACCTGCTTCATACCTGAGCCATACCTGAGTCATACCTGAGCCATATCTGAGCCATACCTGAGCGCAGAATAAAGAATAAATGTCTGGCGTCATTTTATTAACTCTCTAACCGCAAGCGGCGAAATCAGATCGCTAAAATGATAAAAGAATATTACTATTTGACGGTCACGCCCAGCAACTGCTGATAATTACCGGCAAACACATTCAAATCGATCTTTTCGCAGACGCCGTTGGCGCGGGCGAGTTCGGAGAACTGCCAGAAACGCCAGTTGCGGCGGTCGGAGAGCTGAACGTGCTGAACGCCGTAGGCGGCGATCCAGACAGGGTATTGAAGAAAACGACCGGCGATGTATTTTTTATAATAGTATTGATTGGTATAGATCATCGGGCGGACGCCGGTCTGGTCGTACAGGACGGCGAGAAAGCGGTCGATACCGGCAATGACAAAAGCGTCGTCGAGTCCTTTGCCTTCTTCGACGTCCAGCACGGGAGCTAGGTCGCCGGGCTGAAGTTTGAAGGAATGCAGAAACTTTTGAGCCTGGAGTTCCGGTTCGAGCAAAGGTTTAAAATAATGGTAAGCGCCGCGCATCATGCCTGCGGTCCGGGCGTTTTCCCAGTTTTCAGCAAACAGAAAATCAACGTCGTATCCTTTGGTGGCCCGCATATAGGCAAACTGCACCCCGACGCCGTTAATCTGCATTTTGCGGACTTCGTCCCAGTCGATGTGGCAAGAGTGATGGGAAATATCGATCCCGAAGGTAGTGAACCCGGGAGGCGTCCAGACGGCAAAATCATCCCATTCGCTTTTGCATTGCTCGCGGCAATTGGCTTTCAGGTAATAATAGGCCTGAATTTTGGTTTGAAACAGGAGGTAGACCGGTATCAGCGTAACCGTCAGCAGGAAAACAAAGGTTTTAAACCGGGCGGGCGGTTTGGTAGTCGTCATAGTTGGCTGTTAGCTATTAGCCGTTAGCTAATAAGAAAAACGTGAGCTGGCGTTTATAACCGGGCGATGATCGTGCGGTTGCCAACCGCTTTTTGCCCGATTTGAACCTCCAAATGGGCGTCCAAAGGTAAGAATAAATCTACCCGCGAACCAAATTTGATGAAGCCCATATCTTCGCCCTGACGGACCTGCTCCCCTTCCCTAAGGTAATTCACGATCCGCCGGGCCATCGCCCCGGCAATTTGCCGAATAAGAACCTGCCGGGCGCCCGATTCTATGACGATCGTAGCGCGTTCGTTTTCGGTCGACGATTTTGGATCCCAGGCAACCAAGTATTTGCCCGCATGGTATTTGAAATACCGGACGACGCCTCCCACGGGGTTCCGGTTGACATGGACGTTGAGCGGCGACATAAAAATAGACACCTGTATCCGGCGGTCTTTAAAATACTCGGGTTCAAAAGTCTCTTCAATAACCACCACTTTTCCGTCGGCAGGCGCATAAACGACGAGGTCGTCTGTTGTCTCGATCGGCCGCTCCGGGTTGCGAAAAAACTGCAGGATCAATACATATAGAACTACAGAGATAAATACTGTAGGATAATGCCAATCCGGACGCCATAATACAATGCATAAGTTGATTAAAATTAACAATAAAGTCGTTAAAATTACGATCAATCTCCCTTCTTTATGTAGCTTATAAAAAGTCATTGGTAATCATTTAATAAAAAAGGAACGCCGCTAAATATTTCATATTTCATATTTCATATTTAATTAGTGGATCATTAAAGTTAAATAGATCGCCACAAAGGGAATAACAAAAATAAAAGCGTCGAACCGGTCCAGGAAACCGCCGTGGCCGGGCATAAAAGAACCGCTGTCTTTGACGCCGACGCTCCGCTTAAGCATCGACTCCACGAGGTCGCCCAAAGCGCCAAAGACCGAAACGATGACGCCAATGATCCGCCAGTCGACATAAGTGGCGTCCTTAAAAAAATAATTGAACAGGAAACCGGTCGCAATACAGCCTAATAAGCCCCCCGCCAGACCTTCCCACGTTTTTTTAGGAGAAATAGCAGGGGCAACGAGCGTTTTTCCAAAACGGGCTCCTATAATATACGCGCAGGTATCGTTGGTCCAGTTGAGCCACAGCACGTAAAAAACAATGCGCGGCTGAAAGCCCGGCCCGCTCAGCGCCACCAACTGATGAAGCAGACCGAACGGAAACGCAATATAATACATGGCAATAACGATGTAAGCCACGTCGTGGAAAGACCGGCGCGACCGGTCGAACAATTCGAGGATGATCAGGGAGAAAAACAGAATGATGGTAAAAAGCGTTGTTACCGCAAACCCGGAATAAAATCGCCCGTCCATGATGTAGTAGCGCCAGCCCCGGACAATATATTCGGGCGTGGGCGTAAAAATGGAGTAAAAAGTGTAGTAGATCGCCAGCCCTGCCGCCAGGCCAACGAGTTTTTTATAGAAACCCATTTTCGACGGCGGTATGGTAATTTCCCAAAATTCCCACATACAGCCTATGGCGACGATCCCGAACACAACGAGAAAAGAAAGTTCGTTCCAAAATAATCCGGCCAGCATCACCGTAACGAATACAAACGCCGTAATCGAACGCTGGCGAAAAGCGGGAGTGCGAAATAAAGACATGGTTCGCGAATTAGAAGTAAACATCGTTCAAAAGGGTAAAATGCAAATAGTGATGAGTGTTGAATGATGAGTGATGAACTGCCATTCTTTCATGACCGCGTAATGCTGCTAATCGTCAACCGCCCTCTACTTTTGTTGGCAGTATAGCAATCGACTTAAATTTTGAACCCTTTAAGTTGATTCCGCTTTATCTAAATAATGATCGGTAAAAAAATGGCCGATACCGACCACCATGACCAGCGAAGCTAGCGCCATTAATATATTCACGTCCGAATCTTTTTGCAGCTTATCCAGGTCGGAGGCTTTCAGGCCCGAAAAATATAACCCGGCTACCTGGAGCCCGTTGTTCAGAAAATGCGCCGCCATCGGAACCCACAGGTTTTTGGTCCAATACAATAAATATCCCAGCAAAGCGCCGAGGAACATCCGCGCAAAAAAGCCCTGAAACTGAAAATGTACGGCGCTAAAAATGGCCGCCGACGTCCAGATCGCTACGTGCGGGTTCGGGATAATGCGCGATAACTGCTTTTGGATGGTTCCCCGGAAAACCATTTCTTCACCAATAGCGGGAATAATAGCGATGAGGAACAGGTTGAAAATAAATTCATAGGGGCGGTCGGTCGTCAGAATGCCTTTAATGAGTTGGTCGCTCTGCTCTTCCATATTGTTCATCCAACCCGGCAAATGAATTTTCATATTGAGCGCGTAGAGGTATTCCACGCAGGGAATAGAAACGATCAACAGCGCCGCCGCCAGTAAAACGCTCCGCAGGTCGGGCGTTTTACGCAAATACAGTTCCGAAGGGGCGTTTTTTCTGTAAAAGATCCAGGCGGTCAGAGCGGCGGGGAGAATAAAACTGAATAAGTGATTAACCAGCAGAACGGCGCGCACAAAATTGCGCGAGCCAACCGGAGAAGCGCCGGAGAGCTGCCGGTAGGCTTCCTGGAAATTAATCCCGGCAAGGCGCGCCATCAGTAAGGTCAGGCCGCCGCCCAATAAATTGCATAAAAAGAAAAGGCCGGCAAAAACGGCCAGTATCGTCACAGGCGACGCCCGCTGCGGCCAGGGAGCTTCAAAATGTTCGTTTTCTGTAGAAATTCCCTCCTCCTGATCTGTCGTCATCTGAACAAAAATTGCTTTGATTGAAATTGCGCGAATATTTTTTCCCAATTATCCCGACAAGGCGTAATTTGACGCCGCGAAGATACAGCAGGAATTGATAATAAGAAAAGACCTTACAAATTAACCCTTCGCCGGACGCCCTCCGAAAATAAACGCCCTTGCCGTATGACCAGATTAAGCGTAAACATCAATAAGATCGCCTTGTTGCGCAATTCGCGCGGTGAAAATTTCCCCAATCTGCTCCGGGTAGCCGCAGACTGCGAACGCTTTGGCGCGCAGGGGATCACCGTCCACCCCCGCCCCGACGAGCGCCACATCCGGTATGCCGATATTCCGGCGCTAAAAGAAATAATTACGACGGAATTTAATATAGAGGGTAATCCCGATCAACGGGTTACGGATTTGGTTTTAACCAACAGACCGCATCAGGTTACGTTGGTGCCGGACGACCCTTCGCAACTTACCTCCGACAGCGGCTGGGATACCGTCCGGCAGCATGATTTTCTGACCAACAAGATCGCCGCGTTCAAAGCGGCGGGCGTCCGGGTGTCCGTTTTTGTCGATCCCGACGAACGGATGGTCGAAGGCGCTAAAGCCGTTGGCGCCGACCGCATTGAGTTGTACACCGGAAAATACGCCAAAGCGTTTCTTAAAGACCCGGAAGCGGCCGTTCGCCCCCACCGCCAGGCGGCGAAAACCGCAAACGATCTTGGTCTCGGAATAAATGCCGGCCACGACCTGAACCTCGACAACCTCCGGTTTTATAAAGAACATGTCCCGGGCCTGCTGGAGGTTTCCATAGGCCACGCGCTGATCGCCGACGCCCTTTACCTGGGTTTAAATAATACGATTCAATTATATTTGCGGGAGTTGAGGTGAAGATCTATATTGTATGTCGGGTTAACAAAATTGGCGAAGCCAAAAAATCCGGAAAAGTGATTTTCACTAAAAGAAAAACTTTATCCATGACCATTACCCTCGTCGGCGCCGGCAATGTGGCTCGCAATCTTTGCGTCCGATGGATAAATCGCGGCGGCGTAGTCGCGCAGGTCTTTTCGCGGCGTCCAGAAAAAGCGCTGGCCTGGAGCGCCGCATTCCCTGTCCGGCCCGCCATAACCGGCCGCTATGAAGATCTTTTTCTGAACAGTGATTTGTACGTGATCGCGGTCGGCGACGACGCGATTGCCGGAGTCGCGGAATCTTTGGCGCGGGTTCTGCCCGCAACCGCCCTGGTCGTCCATACGTCCGGTTCGACGCCCGCCGCCGTATTAACGCCTTTTTTCAAACGCTTTGGCGTTCTGTATCCTTTACAAACCTTCACAGCAGACCGGACGCCCGATTTTGAAAAGATACCGGTCCTAATCGACGCTCAAACGCCGGAAGACTTTGTGGTATTAGAAAAAGCCGCCGCTTTATTAAGCCCTTTGGTTTACCGGATAACCGACGAAAAAAGAGTAGTTTTACACGTCGCCGCCGTGTTCGTCAATAACTTTACCAACTTTTTACTGGGCGCGGGGGAACGAATCCTGCAAGCGGAACAACTGCCCGCAGATTTGTTAAAACCGCTGATCGAAGAAACGTTTGCTAAAGCGCGCGACCTGGGCGCCGCAAACGCGCAAACAGGCCCGGCGCGGCGGGGCGATCTGAAAACCATAGAACGGCAACAAGCATATATAGAAACCCATTTTCCGGAACTCGCGGACGTCTACCGGGCGCTTTCGCAGGGAATTATCCATTTTCATCAATAAATCACCAGCTAACGGCTAAAGGCTAATAGCTAACAGCTACATAACATGCGCATCATTGGAAGCATCCCGCACCCGGTTTTTAAGATCACGATCTTTAAAATGGATAACCGCTTGTCCATAAAAATAGAGGACGACCTCTACGAGCAGATCTATAAATTCCGGACAGACGACGGAATGGAAAAAGCGGAGGACGTCCAAAAAATCGCCGACGAGGCGTTTTTAAAACAGGCAGAGCGGATATTTAAGGAGATGCACGCGGCGAAGCTGGAGGCGTTTGAACGAAATCGCCCAAAGCAAAACCTTATGGATGAATTTCCGGTTATTTTATAACATATTCATTCTTCCGGGCTTTCATTCCATCTAAACGTCGGCAAATCAAACCCTGCAAGGTCTAACACGCGGTCGACGACGGTAGCCGCAACTTCTTCGATGGTGGTCGGTTTGCTGTAAAAATTGGGAACGGCAGGGCAAATAATGGCCCCCGCTTCGGTGAGGGTTTTGAAGTGATTGATATGGATCAGGCTGAGCGGCGTTTCGCGGGGGACGATGATCAGGCGGCGCCGCTCTTTCAGGACGACGTCGGCGGCGCGGGTAATGAGGTCGTTGGAAACCCCCGCAGCGATGCGGGCCAGCAAACCCATCGAGGAGGGGCAAACGATCATCGTGTCGTATTTGGCGGAACCGGAGGCGAACGGCGCTATAAAATCATTCTTATCGTAGAAGGGGAAAGGATATTGATCATACCCGGCGTTCCCCAATTCGTATTCCCAGTTATATTTTGCGTTGTCGCTCATCACTACCCCGACCGCTGCAATTTGACTTTGTAGCCCAACCAGTTTATCCAGTAAGACTTTAGCGTAGATGGAACCGCTGGCGCCGCCAATGGCAACGACTACTTTTTTTAATGGTAAATGGGTAGGAAATGATGAATGATGAATGATGAATGATTTTTATTGAAACCTATACCGGCAAAACAGTACCCATGTTAAAGGGAGCCCGCTTTGAACACTGGAAGAATCAGAATTATTTTTGAAAAGCCGTATCTTTATCGCGCTTTTAACAGTTTTCCAACGTTTAATGTTTATTTCTACTTTCCGTCGCTTTCTTAAAACTCCATCCTTATGTTGAAATTGCTGATTTCGTTTGTCCTGCTTGGCCCGGCTGCGTTCCAGGCTAACCAGTCGACGCCTGCCACAGCGCCCGTCCGCGCCGAAAAACCTGCGGCTGAAAAAATCCACTGGTATTCCTGGCAGGAAGCGGTCGAATTGAATAAAACCGCCCCGAAGAAAATCATTGTAGACGTTTATACAAGCTGGTGCGGCTGGTGTAAAGTAATGGACCGCGAGACTTTCCAGGACGATAAGGTGGTCAGTTTCCTGAATAAAAACTTCTATTGCGTCAAAATGGACGCGGAGGGAAAGACGCCGATTGAGTTCAACGGTCAGAAATTCGAGTATGTAAAACAAGGAAATTCTGGCGTCCATTCGCTCGCCTATTCGCTCCTCGACGGCCAGCTCGCTTTCCCGACCATCGTTTACCTGAATGAAAAATTCGAGCGCGTAATGATCTCGCAGGGCTATAAAACGGCAGTGCAAATCATACCAGAACTAAAATATACGAGCGAAGAAGCCTATAAAAAGCAAAAGTGGGAAGACTACCAGAAAAATAAATGATGAATTATAAACGATGAATGATGAATGTTTTAAATCATTCATCATTCATCATCATTAAATTAAAATTTTGCGCATATCGGTTTTCTCCAAAACGATGCGCTCCACGTCCTTGAGGGCGATGCGCTCCTGCTTCATCGTGTCGCGGTCGCGGAGGGTAACGGTATGATTTTCCAGGGTTTCAAAGTCGATCGTGACGCAGAAAGGCGTCCCGATGGCGTCCTGGCGGCGATACCGTTTACCGATGGCGTCCTTGTCGTCATACTGGCAGTCCACGCTGAATTTGAGTTGGTTAAAAATATCCTCCCCCGCTTTTACCAGTTCTTCCTTGTTGCGCAGCAACGGCAGCACGGCGCATTTGATCGGCGCAATCGACGGCGGGAGTTTCAGGACCACGCGGGTAGAATCTTCCCCTTGCGCGTCCGGAACCTGCTCTTCCTTGAGCGCCTGGCTAAGGGCGCTCAAAAACATCCGGTCGCAGCCGACGGAGGTTTCTACGACAAACGGCACGTAGCTTTCGTTGATCTCCGGGTCAAAATACTGCATTTTTTTGCCCGACAATTCCTGGTGCGCGCTCAGGTCAAAATTGGTCCGGGAATGAATCCCCTCTAATTCTTTGAAGCCGAACGGAAATTCATATTGTATGTCCACGGCGGCGTCCGCATAATGGGCGAGGTTGTCGTGATCGTGAAAACGGAGTTTTTCTTGCGGGGTGCCCAAAGCGAGATGCCATTTCATGCGCGCCTGTTTCCAGTGTTCGTACCATTCTTTCTGGGTTCCCGGACGGACGAAAAACTGCATTTCCATCTG
>JBBRMZ010000157.1:0-11038 GCA_038230555.1 Chitinophagales bacterium | reverse complement strand
GACGGTGAAAACTAAAAATTATATCATGACTCATTCATATCAACAGGCGGCGGATCATATTTTAGTGGAACAAATTCTGGCGGGTAAAGCGACCGCGCAATCCTATCGCGCATTGGTCGACCGGCATAAAAATTACGCCTACACCATTGCCCTTCAAATCTTGCATAACCCCGAGGAAGCCGAAGAAGTCGCGCAGGACGCTTTTATAGGCGCTTTTAAAGCTTTGCACACCTTCCGGAAAGAAGCAAAATTCACTACCTGGTTTTACCGGATCGTCCTGAACGCCGCGCTGACCCGGAAAGAAAAAGCTAAAAGATACGCGACTTCTTTAGACGAAGCGGAAACTTTACCTAGCGATCTTTCCGCCGATACCTCCAAAAAAAGAGAACAAAAATATTTTATCGGGCAGGCCATGAAAAAACTTTCGCCTGACGACGTGCTGATGATAAACCTTTTTTATCTGAAAGAATTATCGCTGGATGAAATGGCTGAAAAGATTTCAATCGAAGCCAATACCGTAAAAATTAAACTGCACCGCGCCCGTAAAAGACTGGCGCTCATCCTGCACGACATGCTAAAAGGCGAAGAACAGTATTTGATCGCATAAAAAGACTATTTTTAACACGTCTTTATACTTTGCACAAAACGCGAGCAGCTTTACTCTATTAAAAAATATTTTCAATATACAATCAAAATGAATAAGGTAATTAATATCAATCTTGGCGGATACGCTTTCACCATCGACGAGGACGCCTATCAATACCTGGACAATTATGTCCGCGCTCTTAAAAACCATTTTAGCGCTTCCAAAGGTCACGAAGAGATTATTGGCGACGTGGAAAGCCGCTTGGCGGAATTATTCCGGGAAGCGATGGGCGGGCGAACCATTGTCGACCTCCGCAACGTCAAAAACGCTGTTAGCGTCATGGGGAAACCCGAAGACTTTGGCGCCGAACCGGTAGAGGAGCCGCGTCAGGCCGCATCGGGAAGCGGGCCAAACCCGGGTTCAGCGTTTGGCGGCCAAACGGGTTCTACGGGCAAGCGGCTGTTCCGCGATCCGGAAAATAAGAAAATTGCCGGCGTATGTTCCGGGCTGGCCGCCTATTTCGGGATTGCTGATCCGATTTGGGTGCGTATATTATTTGCGGTGCTGTTTTTCGGCGGCGGCGTTGGTTTTCCTTTATATATTGTCTTGATGATTCTGATGCCGAAAGCAAAAACTACCGCAGATCGGCTCGCCATGCGCGGCGAGCCGGCCACGGTGGAAACCATTGCCAAGTCGGTCGAAGAAGGGGTAAATAACCTCAAAGAAACTATCGCCGGATTCAGCGCTAAAACCGAGCGTTCTTTTAAAGACGGCAGCGCGCGTAAAAACTTTGAAGGAGCCGCCTCCCGTATCGGCGAATTGATCACCGGGATTATCCGCGCGATCGGTCATTTAGCGCGTCCGATCATTATTATTGTAGGGTTTGTACTGATCGTTGTTTTTCTAATTGGCTGGATCGCTTCGGCGGTTGGCGTGGCGGCGGCTTATCCGTTTCTTCACTTCATGGGCGCCGGATCGAGGGCTTTTTCCTGGGTGGGCGTCGTCAATATCGCGTTCCTTTTTTTAATCCCGGTCATCTCCCTGATTTTCATGCTGCGCCGGTTAACGACGGGCAAACGATTGGATCCGCTCTGGAAAGCAGGCCTGTGGGTATTTTTTACCATTAACGCCATCAGTTTATCAATCTTCGGAGTGCATTTTGCTAAACAGTGGGCGCATAGGTCGGAACTTACGGAAAATGTTCCATTGCGCAATCCCGCTACGGACAAATTAACCATTCTTGCAAATGAAAGTTCTTCAGACGATGGAGATTTTAACGTGCAACTCGGCTATATTTCTATAGACGGCGAGGACGTTTTAAGCCGGAACGTTAACCTTAAAATCGTCAAAAGCGCCGAAGCGCAATTCTCATTGTCGCGCCAGGTGACTTCGAATGGGCCTTCTACGTTCGAGGCAAAAAGAATAGCCGCTGCCATTGAGTACCAGCCTGTAATTAACGGCGACACCATCCGGTTATCCAATAGATTTAATATTCCGAAAGATTCCCAATGGCGCAACCAACGGGTAAATTTGACGCTTAATATGCCCGTAGGTAAGACGATTTCTATTTATGAAGGAGAAAACAAGAACAGGATAAATCTTAATATGGATTTTGTAGAAGACGGCGAATGTGAGTCTGACGGCGTCCGCACCTATAAAATGACCTCCGACGGCCTGAAATGTCAGAAGTAAAGCCACCTGAATTTTACTTTACCCGTTCCGCTGATCTCTAACGTCGGAGCGGGTATTTTAATGAAATTAATGGTATGAAAAAACCCCCTGAAAAATGGGTCTTTGGTGGGAATACGCGCAAAGTCGACGTCTAAGGAAAACAAAACCATTCTAAGCCTCGGATACTCTTTTTGGCCCAACTCGTATACTGCGCCGTTTTTAGCCACCCATTTGTTGGCAAAACCGCCATATAAATTGCCCGCTCCGTAACCCATTGAAAGGCTGAGCCAGCCCGGTTTATATTGTACCCCCGCAGGCAAATAAGCGTCGGGGCTGACCGTCACCCAAAATTTAACGGCGTTATAATCCTTAAAAAAGGTTTGCGAATAAACGTCGCCGAACAGATCGCTTGCCCGTTCCTGCAACGACGATGTCGACGTTCCATCCAAAGAAACAATGGGCGTGACGGCATAACGGACAGGTGTATTAGATACTTTTAAAATGATGCGTTGTTCGCCATATTTCGATTGTTGGGAAGCAAACAAAGCCGCTCCAATAGTGTTCGCAAGCATATCCGACCAGGAAAAACCCCATTCCGTCGAAAATCCGTCTAAAACTTCAATGCCGGACTGCAATAGAAAACCGGTTCCAGCGCCCAGCCAGATAGAGGTTCCCTCTTTTACCCCCGCCCAGCGAAAAGCGTTGTACGACCAGTTTGCTTCCGTATAGGCGGTCATAATATGTCCCGCCTTATCCATTTGCATCCATTCCTTATGGTCGTCGAAGAAATGAAAACTGGAGCGCGGATATTGCTTGTACCAGACGTTATTCAGCCCGACCAGCGAAGCGCCGTAGATCAGCGCGCCGCCGCCCGCTATTGGCCAGAACCGCGCGGGACTAAACTCCGGCGAGCGGGCCCAGAAACCGCCTTGCGAAAAAGCGGGCCGGACGCTAAAAAATAGGAAAGCGAGCGATAGCGAAATAAATCTGTTCATAGATACTTAACAATAAGTAGGGTAATTTTTTAACAGGCCTTTTAAAGGCGCCTGTTTTCAACGCAAAAGTAAATATTCTTTCTGCGGCTGATGTTATTTTATCGTCAATTATCGGGGAACCGATAATTTTGGGGTAATAGTCCCGCAGCGAAGCGGGTACATCTTTTAACGCGGTAAAGTAGCCGGTTGTATTTATTTGACCCGGAACCGGAATTTTTATCCGTATCCGGCCATAGAAAGAAATAATAATACGAATATGCCGGCCAATCCGTCTGTTTAATCTTCAACCGGGCGTTCAAAACGATAATAGCCGCGTCTCTGAAGAGAGAACGCGGCTTTTTTATACCGAATCGAAACAATAAAACGTTTATGACGTCGGGGTCTTTCTAATTTACTTATATTTGTCTCCCATACGCGATTACCCCCCTTTTTCGTTTTCACTAAAAACAACTTTTAACTATGAAACCTAAATTTAGTTTCCCGGCGCTTTCCTTTGCGCTTCTATTTTCTTTTACCGCAATTGCCCAAGACGCCCCAGGCTCGGGCCTGATCCCAAAAGATCCTAACGTGGCCCCGTACCAATTCGACGCGGGGCGTTTTCCTAATCTATATTCAACGATTACAGGAAAACAGCAGGATCAATCGGTTAACGAATATATCCGCCAGTTTCAGCAATCCGCAGTCGCGGAGATGTACCGCGCGGGCGTGCCCGCCAGCATCACAATGGCGCAGGCGGTGATCGAATCAGGCGCTGGCACGAGCGAACTGGCGCGCGTTGCTAAAAATCATTTCGGTATCAAAAAAGGTATGAACTGGACTGGCCCGGTCTATTACGTTAAAGACGACGATTACGTCAACGGAACGTTGGTGCCGTCGCCTTTCCGGGTCTATAACAGCGCGCAGGAATCCTATTCCGACCACTCAAACTTTCTGCGCAACGGCAGACGATATAATTTTTTATTCAATCTGAATCCCAAGGATTATAAGGGCTGGGCCAACGGTTTAGTCGCCTCCGGCTATGCCACAGACCAGCGCTATGGCGATATGTTGGTTAGCACCGTTGAATTATATCAATTATATTCGCTGGACGGCTCCTCAGCGCCCGAAGGAAAGCAGGGCGGTAACGGTAACCGTCCCGACGCGCCAGAGCCGGTCCTCGTCGCTTCCGACCAGGTGCAAAACATCAACGGCCTGAAAGCGATCGTGGCCAACAGCGGTCTGACCCTCGAAGCCGTCGCCGGCCGATACGATATTCGGCTACAAAAACTATTAGCGTATAACGACCAGACCGGCCCCGTTAATTATGCGCTGCCTGCCGGCGCCATCGTATTTTTAGAGGAAAAAAGCAAAAGCTGGCATGGCGATAATAAATATCACACCGTCAAACCCGGCGAAACCATGTTTGCCATTTCGCAGAAATACGGTATCCGGCTGGATAAATTATATAGCAAAAATAATATGCAGGAGGGAACCCAACCCGCCGTCGGCGAGCAGGTCATCCTGCGCCGCGGATGGTTCCAGGGCTGGAAAACGCCCAAACTGCGCGATCCGTCTTTAGATGTAATTCCGCAAACCGCTCCGGTTAATCCGCCCGCTTATCCAAATAACCCAAATGGTTCAGGATCAAATTCAGGTTATCCAAGCGCTAATCCAAACGGTTCAGGTTCCGCTTCGGGTTATCCAAGTACGAATCCAAATGGTTCGGGGGCTAATACGGGTTACCCTGGTACGAATCCAAATGGTTCCGGTCAGACTTATCCGGGCGGGGCCCAAAATAATGGAAATAATCCGCCGCGTCCCACGCCGGCGGGAACGCCAAACAGCGACGGTACCCTGCCCATCGATATTACGCCGGAAGGGTTCGACGCTTCCAATCCGAATAAACCCACTAACCCATATAACCAGTCAACCGGTATGGATTCCCGGCCAACCGTAAACGACGATCAGCCGGTTAACCGCCCGCCAGTTTACACGCCGCCGGTCGATAATACGCCTGTTTATCGTCCGCCCGTAACGCGCCCGTCCGCTCCGGCGCCTTCCAATAATCCGTCGCTTTATACCGTTCAGCCGCACGAAACCTTATACGGTATTGCCCGCCGGTATGGTCTTACGGTGGATCAGCTAAAAAGAATGAATAATTTGGCGGATAACGGAATTAAGATCGGACAACAATTGAAAGTCAGGTAATTCGCTTATATTTGTAATTCCGATCTTTTTTCCCTATATTTATCCACCGGTAAAAATGTCGACTAACCATGAGATCAGCAGTAAAATTTTCTTCCTTCCTTTGGGCGGCGCTTTTGTCCTTAGGATTAAACGCCCAGGATCCTTCCAATCAGGATCCGGACGTTGCCGTTCATCATTTTGATATGGGCCGCCTTCCGATGGTCTTCTCCACCATTACCGGCAACCAGCAAGATCAGAATATTGTACAGTATATTCAACAATATAAGACAGGCGCGATTCAAGAGATGTATCGGTCGGGGGTTCCCGCCAGCATAACGCTTGCACAGGGTATTTTTGAATCGGGCGCCGGCAAAAGCGAACTCGCCCTAAACGCCAATAACCATTTTGGAATCAAAAAAGGGATGAACTGGAACGGGCCTACTTACCCAAAAGTAGACGACGACCGCGACGGGCATGGTAATTTAGTACCCTCGCTTTTCCGCGTCTATAGCAGCGCGCCGGAATCTTATAAAGATCACTCAGATTTTCTGCGCGCCAAGCCGCGATATGCTTCTTTGTTTAGCCTGCCGGTTACAGATTATAAAAGTTGGGCCAACGGATTAGTTAAAGCGGGATACGCCACCGACCAGCGCTACGGGAATTTACTCATTAAAACCGTCGACCTTTATGGATTGAACCAATTAGACGGCGGACAACCCGTCGTCCAAAATCCGCCAGCCAATACGAACGCAGGCTGGAACGGCACGGGCTCTACCGTTCCGAATAATAACCCGAATAATAACTGGAACAACAATGCTGGCGCACCAGCCAATAATTGGAATAATACGGCAAATAACGGCTATAACAACAATAATAATGGCGCATGGAATAACGGGGCTGTCGCGCCCAGCGTGGTCGCCGATCAGTTGCAAACGATTAACAACCGGAAAGCGGTCATCGCAGGCGGCGGAATCACGCTGTCCGGCATAGCAGGCCGTTACGGAACGCCTTTACAAAATTTGCAGGATTATAACGAGCAGGCAGGAAATCCGGACGCTATCCTCCCGCCCGGAACGATTATTTTTTTGGAACAAAAGCGGAACTACTGGCATGGAGATAATAAATACCATACCGTAAAAAAATATGAAACCATGTACGGGATTTCGCAGATGTACGGAATCATTTTAAGTAAATTATACAGCAAAAACGAGATGATACCCGGTACCGAACCGGATTTTGGCGTGCAGATTATCCTGCGGCGCGGCTGGTTCCAAAGTTGGAAAACCCCGGCTTTGCGCGATCCTACGCTGGATAACGCCCCTCAGTCGCAACCGGTTACGCCGGTTTATAGCAATAACAACAATTACAATAATACCGGGAATAATAACGGCGCCAATAACAACGGCCAGCCCAATTATAACAACAACGGGAATTACAATAACAATCCGCAGACTAATAACGGCGGCTATAACAACGGCGCTCAGCCCAATTACAACAATAACGGAAATTATAATACCAATTCGCAGGCCAACAACGGTTCTAATGTGAATAACGGAAATACAGATTTTTCAAGAGATAATCCGTATCCCAATAATAATAACTACAATCCGAATGCAGGCAGGACTGTTCCAAACGGAAATGGTACGAACCCCGCTAATATCACGCCCGACGGGTTTGAAGCGCCGACGCCTGCCTATAACAACACATCCGGTTATACGCCGTCCGGCGCGTACGATAATGCGCGTCCGCCGGCAAATAACGTTCCGGCTGCGCGACCGCCCCTGCCCAGGCCCCCGGTTTACCGCCCGCCCGTGCAACCTGTACAGACCGATCAAACGACGGACGGCGCCGGTTATTATATTGTTAAACCTAAAGAAACGCTGTACGGTATAGCGCGTCAATTCCATTTGACGGTGGACCAGCTCAAACAATTGAACAACCTGACGGAAAATACGATTAGTATAGGTCAGTCGCTAAAAATCAGATAGCCGCATCATACATTACGGCGGAAGAAAACGAAGCGCTATGCTCAAACTAAAAATCCAATCAGTGAACGTCAAAACGTTAACCCTGGGCGCCGGCCTTACCGCGCTCGCTTTTACAACTTTAATGGCGCAAAGCGCCGACGATTCGGCGCGCGTCAGGTATATCGACCGCTATAAATTTATCGCCGTCCGGGAAATGGAGCGATCCGGTATTCCCGCCAGCGTTAAACTGGCCCTGGCGATCACAGAAACGGACGCGGGAAGAAATGAACTGGTGAAAGCGACCAATAACCATTTTGGATTAAAATGCGGAACCGACTGGACAGGCGGGATGTATTTTGTCGCCGCCAATGAAGTTGACGAAAAGGGTAGGGGAGTCAAATCCTGTTACCGCGAGTATAAAGACGCGGAGGCGTCCTACCACGGGCATTCTGATTATTTATCCAATCCGGGCAGATACAATAAATTCTCTTTTTTATTTCGCCTGGACCCTAAAGATTATACCGCCTGGGTCAACGGTTTGCAGCGCTCGGGATACTCTGGTAATCCGAATTTTAGCGACGGCCTTTTAAAATTGATCGCTACTTATCGCCTTCAGGAGTATGATTCCAAAAGATCGACCGATCCGTTGGAACCGATAGGAAAAACCAGTTCTAAAGGAGTTACTTACGTCAACGACGTCAAAGTTGCTTATACGGCGCCCGGAATGACGCTGGAACAAGTGGCGGGAAGATACGGCGTTTCCGTACCCGATCTCCAACAATTTAATGAAGAAATTGGTCCTGCCAACCGGACGTTGCCCGAAAATACGCCGGTATTTTTAGCGCAAAAAAAGCGGGCGTATCATAAAAAGGAGAAGTATCACGTCGTCAAACCTTTCCAGACCATGTACGACGTCTCCCAAATTTACGGTATCCGTCTGGCTTCTTTATATAAAAAAAATAAAATGGCGTTAGCCATGCAACCTGCCGTAGGTCAACAACTCCTCCTCCGCAAGGGGTGGTTTGAAAGCGCGCATACGCCCGCTTTGCGCGATACCTCGGGAGAGTGGATGCTGCAAAACGTCGGGGCAGTCGCGCCGTCGCCTGCGGTCGCCGCAGGAATGGACAATAATAAAAACAGTTCTTTCGTCAATCCCTACGATTCGCTCGTCAACATGGGCGTCGACGGAAAAAGGACGACCTTTGAAACGGAGCGGCCAAATTATTCTTTTCCCTCTACGTCGGCAAGTTCAGGCGGCGTAAACTCAAATATGCGCGCTACCGGCGGAACTTATGGTAAGGCGGCCGCCCCAAACGGGTATCCTGCCCCGAGACAGGTGCCCCGGCCTCCCCTGCGCGAAAAAAATTCTACGGCGACAACCTATAAGCCGGTCGTTTATCCGCCGCGCAAAATAACCGCCGCGCCCGCCGCGCGTATGCAAAATCATTTAACCGCCGCCGCCGCATCAGAGGGCGAATATCACGTGGTCGCCGCTAAAGAAAACCTGTACAGGATTTCAAAAATGTACGGCGCGACTGTCGAATCCATTAAAAAACTCAACGGCCTGACCGGGGAGACCATTAAGATCGGACAAAAACTCAGAATCAGGTAAGACCCCTGAAATACGGATTCGCATCAACGTTTCAATAAAGAATTGTCATACTATCAAAATTAATACTACAGGAAACCTTATCTTTGCCTGAACGGATATTCCGTTAAGTTTTTATTTTTTAACTGAACGTTTCGTATGCGCTACATTTTACTATCGGCGCTTGTATTGGTCGCCGCCTCGTCTTATGGACAAAGTTACTGGTACAATTTTAAACTGGGGCCTTCGCTCGGTTTCCAGCGATGGAATAACAGTACGACGACCAATTCGCAACTATATGGATATCACGCCGCAGTCGCGATAGAAACCTATTCTGAAAACAGTAACTCCTCGCTGTTTGCTCAAATCGGCTACCACATCCGCGGAAGCGCTATTCGTTACCGCAGCAGCGGGTATTTCGACCCGACCACGGGCGCCTACCACGACGCGCCGGGCGGATCGGTTAATTTTCAGTTCAGAAATATTGCTTTGCTGCTCGGCGCTAAGAAAAAAGATATTTTAGGCTCCAAGGACGCTTATTTTACCTTTGGCGTTCGCGGGGAATATACAATAGGCACCAACCTGCAGGCGCCCGACCCGAACAGTTATTACGCCTATAGTTTTTATCCGTCCAGCGCGGGCGTTAATAAGATCAATTATGGGGCTACGTTGGGCGGCGGCTATGACTTCCAGTTTTCGGAACTGGTGGGCGGGGCGTTAGAACTCAATATTCATCAGGACTTTTCCAATCAGTATTATACTGCCCCGATTCCCAATGTGACGATGTTCGACTATACGACCGGGCAACGAACGCAGGGAACGCTGCCTGAACAATCGATTAAAAATACGACGCTGGAACTATCTTTTGTGTTGCGTTTATTAAATAAAGTCGTTTACACAGAGTAAAAGACGCTCGTCCTTTTAAGTGGCAATCCAAAAACAAGCCCTGTTTATAACTATTGTAATCAATTGATAATGAATGAGTTAAAAAATTCATAACTCATAATTCATAACTCCTTATCATGCCCTTCTTCCAATTTAAAGGCAAACGCGTTGCTTACTATACGATCGGTTCCGGTCAGCCGCTGGTTTTGCTCCATGGTTTTTGTGAAGACAGCGCCATCTGGGACGATTTTATTGCGGAATTACCCGATTACAAGATTATCCGGGTAGATATTGCCGGTTTTGGCGCTTCCGATCTGCCTGACGAGAACACAGTTGATATGGCCGCGCAAACTGTCAAAGCTGCGCTGGACCACCTTGGAGTCGGTCGCTGCATTCTGATCGGCCATTCTTTAGGCGGCTATACGGCTGCCGCTTTTGCACATCGTTACCCGGAAGCGTTGAAAGGTCTCGGCATGTTTCATTCGCATCCGTTTGCCGATTCGGAGTCTAAGAAAACAGAGCGAGAGCGCGCCATTGCGTTTGTGCGCCGTAACGGGCATATCCTGTATGTGAAACAAATGATCCCCAAACTGTTTGCCGAATTATTTGTTTCTAGCAACTCTTTTCTGATCAACAGCCTTATTTTGAAGGCGACAACTTATAAGCCGGAAGCCATTATTGGCGCCCAGGAGGCCATGATTAACCGCCCCGACCGGTCCCAGGCCATCGCAGCCCTTGCCTGCCCGGTTCTGTTTATTATTGGAAAACAAGATACGGTAGTTTCATACGAGGTTAGTTTGCGCCAGACCCATCTCGCGGAGGTCGCCGATATTCATATCCTGCCGAAAGTGGCCCACATGGGCATGTTCCGTTCTAAAATAGAAACCGCGCGGATCATCCGCAATTTTGTTGGGTTCTGTAATGACCAGGCGGCTTAACTTTTTTTCTCCCGCACCAAAAAAAAACCGTCCGAACCTTTGGGTTGATAAAGCGGCATCAGGATCCGCCCGTCCATAGGCGAACGGACGTCGCCATTCCGGTCGGTCGCCAATATTTCTCCTTGAGCGACGGCTTGGAAATTCTCGTACCCAGGTTTCATCAAAAAGTGGTCGCCTGGTTGAATAGCATGGTTATAAACCAACTCGACCACTTCGGGTAATCCGGCGGCGTAGGTTTGCAG
>JBBRMZ010000156.1:0-11069 GCA_038230555.1 Chitinophagales bacterium | reverse complement strand
GGGATAAAAATACAGCGTCATCACGGACAACACTAAAAAGGGAACGCTGTTGGAGATCAGGTGATTCCAGCCGCCATGTAATAACGGCGCGAAAATAATTCCTTTTAGCCCCGAAAGTTCGCGGGGCAGGATCCCGAGAAAACCCAGATCGATCTGAAGCAGGTTTTCTAAAAACTGGATCGTCCAGATCAGGATCAGGAAAAAAAAGGGAAATTTGATCGCTTCCGGGAACGAAGCGGGCGATGTTGACGGCGCCATCTAAAAATTATCCGGTGATTTAAATAATTAATTTTTACTGGTATCTTTTTTTCATGAACCAACTGCCGTCGTTCAAGGTGAAGCCGACGTTTAATTTGAATACGTTCTCCTGGATAAGACTATTTCCGGCCGAAAGGCGGCTATATTCCAATCCTACATTTATCATGCCCAACAATCCTTCCCGGACTACGAGCGGCAATCCAACGCCGGTCGTGATCCCAAAACTATTTAATTGGGAACCGGCGAAGCTCCTCGGATCCGTTCCTATATTGAATCCTAAGCGGTACCTGGTTTTTTTACCTTTATAAGAAGCGGCGTTGGCGACATATTCGCCGCCGACCGTCATTTGGGACGCGTCGTTTAAACTGCCTGGTTTTGCGTCGTTATAATAATCGCTCCAACTGGTCTTACTATATTGCGCTCCAAAGCGGTAGCGTCCGGTATATTCGTAAATAAATCCTGCGGTCAAAGAAGCGGGCAGGCGTCCTTTGCCAGCCTGACCTGTGATATTGTTGATCGTGTCGGTCGGGGTCTGCGACGACAGGATGCGCAGGGAAGTATTGGAAGACGTCAAGAACGACGTCGAAGGCGTTCCGTAAACCCCCAGAATCAAATGCTTTTGCGTCGGTTTGGCTTTGGTGGAGGCGCCGATTTGAATATCGTACTGCGCGCCGAGGCTGTACGTGAAACCGGTCAGGGAATAATCCTGGTTAAATATATTTGAATAGGCGCCGTTGAAATTACTAAAGGTTAGTTGTTTATCGTAGGACATATTTCCAAAAATATACCCGACGTTGACGCCCAGGGACAAATTTTTGTATTCGACGGAGTTATTCCAGATTAGCCGGTACGTTCCGCCGCTGCCAATCTCGTAGCTGATCACCTGAGCGGTATCTGTGGCCGGATGGTTGGTTTGCGTGGAAATATTATAACCGACGCTGCTATACGGCGTTAAAGCAAACCCCATCGACCAACGAAATTTTCGTTCGGTCCGGTCCAGTATTTCGTTCAGGGAATTATAAGTCGGAAAACCGAGCGCGAGATAGCCCAGGTTGCCGCTGCGGCTGTTGAAACTGTTCCCCTTCCCGTCGGTGAGCGTATTATTTTTTACATACAGCCCCACTTCATAAGCGGTTACCCGGAGCGCGGTCGATGCGGCGGGATTCTCAAAATTCAGGGACGACAGATCCTGATAGCCCGCCGTTAACCCGCCCATGGCGGAAGATACGGAAAAATAGGAGGGGTTGATATTGCCCAGTCCCAGCGCTGAAAACGGAGAGTTTTCTTTGGGCTGATTATTTTTATAATGGCTGTCAACTACCTGCCCGAAGACTCCAACGGTCGTAAAAAGCGGGAATAACAGGAAACAAAATTTTATATTTTTTAACATACCGGGTCAACTGAAAAATGCAAAATTATTAATTATTAATGGTTAATGGTAAATGGTAAATTGGGCTAATTATAATTGGGGAGAGCGCCTCCTAAGGGGACGAGGGGAGGTTATTTTCTGGTTTGTAGTTGAAATTCAGGATATAATTTAAACCGATCGCGGTTAGATCAGGTTCGTGGAACGCGTTGTGTAAAGGCTCGTAGTTAAAAATCGTTTCCGCGTCGCCGCCGCAAAGAACGGCCCGGACGGGTTCCAGTTTTTTTGACCACAAAAGGATCATGCCGCTGATCTCGGCCCTCAATCCAGCCAACGCTCCATACCTTAAAGCGCTGTCGGTGTCGTCGCCAATAAAGCCGGATTCCGGGTTTTGCAGCGTAGCCAGGGGTAACCGGGCGGTAAAATGATGCATAGCCTGTAGGCGCATACGTAGACCCGGCGAGATATTTCCGCCCCGGTATTCGTTATTTTTGGAAAGAAAATCGTAGGTGACGCAGGTTCCCGTGTCGATCGCTACATTATAACCGTTCAATGGATCCTTCTGATTTAAAGCATATAACCCGACGATGGCGGCCAGGCGGTCGACGCCCAACGTTTGCGGCGTTTTGTATTTATTAATGATTGGAACGGGCGTACCGGAGTCCAGCCGGATAAAAAAACCGGCGCTTTTTAAAAGCGTCTCTATCGCTCTGTTTTCCGAACCGGAAACGGATAAGACAGACGCGTCTATTTTTTCCCTGCCTAACAGTCCGTTCAGTTCCTCTAACGCATTATCCGTCCAAAACGCTTTTTTGACGAGGGTGTTTTTTTCAAAGAGCGCGATTTTAGTGCGGGTATTGCCTATATCGACGATTAAATTCATTTTTCTTAATGTAAAAAATGCCGGATCCCCGTCATCGCCATTGCGACGCCGTGATCGTTGCAATAATCGACGCTTTCTTTGTCTTTTACGGAACCGCCCGGCTGAATGACGGCTTTGATTCCCGCTTCGTCGGCGATCTGCACGCAGTCGGGAAAAGGGAAAAACGCTTCGGAGGCCATGACTGCGCCGGCGACGTCGAAGTTAAAATGTTTCGCTTTGACAAGCGCCTGCTGCAGCGCGTCGACGCGGGAAGTTTGTCCGCAGCCCATCGCGATCAGTTGTTTATTTCGAACGATGGCGATCCCGTTCGATTTTAAATGCTTCACGCAGATATTGGCGTATAGCAGATCCTCGATTTCCGCCTCGGAAGGTTTGCGGACGGTAACGAATTTCAGGTCTTCCGCCGTCTCGGTTTTCAGGTCGGCGTCCTGCTGAATGACGCCATTGAGCAGGCTTTTGAAACTGGTCGCGTGTTGATAAAACGCTTTGATGCGGAGTAAAGTCCGTTGTTTTTTGGTTTTCAGTAATTCCAAAGCGTCCGGTTCATAATCAGGGGCGACCAGTACCTCGTAAAATAACCGGTTGATTTCCTGGGCCGTCGCCAGATCGATCGTCCGGTTGGAGATCAGGATACCGCCAAATGCAGAAACGGGATCACAGGCCAGCGCCGTTTGCCAGGCGTCCAAAATAGTCGGGCGCGTGGCTACGCCGCAGGCGTTGGTGTGTTTAAGGATGGCAAACGTCGGATCGGCTTTTTCAAATTCGCGCATCAGGCGCACCGCGCCGTCCACGTCGACGAGGTTATTATAAGAAAGCGCTTTTCCATGCAACAGGTCGAACATTTGATGGAAATCCCCAAAAAATACGGCGGACTGGTGCGGGTTTTCTCCATACCGGAGCGGCTCGGCCTTCAGTAGGCTGTGTTTGAAAACCGGCGCGGCGGCAGGATTCAGGAAATACTGAAAAATAGCGGCGTCGTAATGGCTGGTGACGTTAAACGCGCGGCGCGCCAGTTCTTTGCGGTCGTCGAGTTCCGTGAAACCGTTCTTTTCGCGGTATATTTCGAGGAAATGTTCATATTCGGTCCTGCCCGGGACGACGACCACGTCGTGAAAGTTTTTAGCGGCGGCGCGGATCAGGGAGATACCGCCAATATCGATCTTCTCTACAACGTCGTTTTCGTTGGCCCCCTGAGCGACTGTTTCTTCAAATGGATAAAGATCGACAATGGCCAGGTCGATCTCCGGTATGTTATATTGTTCGAGCTGCGCGAGGTGGTCGCGTTCGCGGCGCGCTAACAGACCGCCAAAAACTTTGGGGTGTAAAGTTTTTACGCGCCCGTCCAGAATAGAGGGGTAGGAAGTAAGGTCTTCAACAGCCTCTACCGCTACCCCGAGACTTTCGATAAAAAGCTGGGTGCCGCCGGTGGAATATATTTTTACTTTATGTCGCGCTAGTTCGCGGATAATATCCTCCAGTTTGTCTTTATAATAGACAGATATGAGGGCCGTTTTGATCTTTTTCTTAAACAAAGTTCAAAAATGATGAATTATGAATGATGACTGTTACAAATGGAAATAGCAAAAATGCAACTCAATAAATAACTTTTTGAGTTCATCCTTAAAAAACGTCGCAAAAGTAAACATAATAAACAGCATTCCGAACGTGTCAGGAAAGTTAAAGCGGCAGAATTATTCGATTTATATTTGGCGGTTGGCGGGAATACTTTTATATTTGGTCTTTGGATCCATTTTTCAAACCTATTATCTTTTACGATGAAAAAAATCTTATTGACTTTAACGTTCGCCGGAGCAGTCGCTTTCGCTGCAAGCGCTCAAAATGCTCCTTCTACTGCAAAAGTTTGTACTAAAACAGACGCCTGCTGCCAAAAAGGAACCGCAGGAACTTGCTGCTCTAAAGGAAGCGCCATGAAAACGGGAACGGCTTCCGCCGAAAAGACCGTTGCGCAGAAAAAACAGGCTTTAGCAAGCGCCAATAATACGGTTACGCGCAAACAGGTAGAGAATTAATCTAACTTATTGAAAGAAAGACAAAGTCTGACTTTGACGCAAACAAGAGCCGTCCCGGATTTTTCCGGGACGGCTCTTGTTTATAAAATTGAAATAACTGACCTTTATTTCTGAATCATTACTTTCCCGCGCCATTTTTCATGGGTCGCAGTATTAACCGCTTCCACCGTGTACATTCCACTAGGCCAAGAACGGGTATCCATTTCATACGACCCGTCGGCGCTTACGGAGCGAACCAAAGCCCCTACAGCGTTAAAGGCCCGAATTTCATGTCTCCCTTCGGAAAGTTCAATCCGGAAATATTGATCTGCCGGATTGGGGTAAAGTTTCGCAAACATTGCTGAATTTGCGTTTTCCATAGATATAATGGTGCCTTCAAGCCAGTTATTATTTTGTTTTGCTGCGGTTCCCTGATCAGAAAATATGCGCGCCACATCAATCATTTGCCGCGCCTGAGAGGGAGCTGCGTTGCGGGATGCGTCTGAAATGGAAGCAACAGGGAGAAACAGTGCGGCCGCTAACCTCAAATTTTGCATGCGCAACGCCGACATTGCGGAATCATACTGAAACGACAATTCACGAAGGACGCCGTCGACCATGACGGAAGTAAGAGACTTGGAGACAAGTTTTGAACGCGCGCTGAGTGTGGAGGCGACAGTTCCAATAGTCGGATTTGACGCCAGCGACGTAGGATTACCATTGGCGAAACAGGCTGTAGTTCCATAATTACAAGAAGAATGCGCTAATGAAGTCTCATTCGATCTATCCAATATAATATTAGAATTTCCAGGCGAGCTGCAACTTTCTCCAGGCGATGTGTACCTTAAATTCCAGTCAAGTCCCGGGGTGGGGGTGGAACGGCAAAAGCCGAATGTCGGCCATCGCCAGATATTATTTCGCGCGTAAATAATAGCAAGATCCGCAAGATTGGGGTAACAGATATCAAAGAGTTTGCTTCCAAAATTATTGCTGAAAAAGTTTACAGCTTGATCGGAGCCTGGTTTGCCCTGAACAAAATTGTCTATGTTAAGAATAATATTATTGCCATATACTCCCGTTCCATTACCAATCAGCGCGCTTCCAAGCATATAAAAAACCCCATCATGCATAGTAATTCCTGTTTGGCATCCGCTGATCATCGAGCATTGTCCCAATATAATTCCTGGATTGATTATACTGCTATTACTTGCATTAACTCCGTACATACAATTTTTAATAGTAACTCCAACTAAAATTAAATTTCTAATTTCTGTAACCTGGACTCCCGTAAATGCACGCGCCAGATTAAGGACGTTGCCTCCTGAAATAGTAGTTTGAGAAATCCAGACGCTACCCGAATTAGATATTAATATGGCAATGTTACCGTATAAATTGGGATCAGAGTTTGAATATCCATCAAATAGACAGTTAGCAACTGTAAATCCAAGGGAAACATTTGACGCGCTTAACCCAAAGATGCAGGCGCTAAAATGACTTCCAATAACAGTTGAGTTATTGGACAAAGCATTTGTAATTAGGGCCCCAATTTTCAAACCCGTAAAATCACAATTATTTACAGCAACCACACCCACATAGTTGCTGGACATGCCGATGGTGGTTCTCGTTCCCTGAAACGACACATTGGTCACGGTTAGGGATGGAGCATCGTGAACCAGGAATTGCGTGGTACCGTCGGACGTTACCAAACAGTTCGTCAGCGAAAAAGCGTGACCGCTGATATCCAGCGAAGTGATAACCGCCGGAACCTGTGTGGAGGAGTTCAACTGGATCAACCGGTGCGCTTTGTCGAACCCATTCAGCGCCCAGTCGCTGTTCAGTGTTAATTTATGGCCATAATCGAATTGAAAGAAACCGTTGCCGGAAAAAGTAAAATTGCCGTTGACGACCAACTCGCCGCCGGTTTTGACCCAAACGGTCGCCTGCCCGCCGGGCGCCTGTCCGTCCCAAAGTTGCAAAGTGGCGCCGGCGTCGAGGATCAGTTGACCGCCGTCGAGGATCAGCGCCGAGTATTCGGAGATTCGCAAGGTTCCGCCGCTAAATACATGCACCACGCCGCCACTTTTAACCACAATTTTTGCCCCCCACATGGCGCAGGAGAATCCGCCATTTTTAATGTTCAGTACCCCCCCGCTTTCTACCTGAATGGTGGAACTGTTCTCCGTAATTAATTGTCCGCCCTGATTCACGTCGATTTCCCCGCCCTGCACAATATGTACGGTGGCGGTGTTGTTAAGCGGGTTGCCTGCCTGACCAATGTCCATTATCCCCGTATTGTTGATGTTTATGATGGCGCCAGAAGTCGGCGTGCAACCCGAAAATGTGCCGCCCACCGTGAGCGGATAATCGGCATTCACGGTATTTACCGGATTATTCTGATCGGTAAAATTTATTTTTCCCGATCTGTTGACCCAGAGCTGGCCGTTGTTTTGAATGGTCAGATTGGAATTGATGGTATGGCTTACGTTGACGTAAATCAGATTTCCGGCCGCAGGCGCCGTATAAACGCTCGTATTGACGCCAAAATTATACGTTCTGTTGTCCAACGTACCGTTTGGCAAGACGGTTAGCTTGGTATCAGTCAATAGTTCAGACAGCAAAAAACCCGTATTGCGGTAGGAAAAACTCACGTGCAGCTGATTGTCGGGGCCGGAATCCTTATTATTTATACTTTTTGCTTTGTCATTAGCGCCATCGCCCCGGCTGCCTTCATACGATTTGACCTTGGTCAGTCCGGCGGTAGTAACTCCCGAGACGTCTGAAATAGGAATGTTCAAATTATCCAGAATCGGTTGATTTTTTATTTCCAGCGCGCTAACTGCTGGAATAAAACAAAATAATGGATTAACTGCGGTAAAAACGGAAGGCAGGGTGCTTTGTGCTAATGCAGTAAATCCGCCGGGCGCCGTATCCAAAGGTCTTGAATCCGAGATAGGAACATAATAATGTTGTTCATGTGGAATACGAAAATTTAATACACGGGTATAAGACTTTATATAACCATCATAAATTACTCCAACACCCCCTTGGACAGGTAAGGAATTAATCACGACTGTGGCGTCGAGATCGATCGCTACAAAGAAATTTAAATTCAAATACGACTGAGCATAAAATGACACGAAGGGATTTAAATCGGCCAGTTGGAGTAAACTAGCGTGTCCGAAGAACATGACGTCTCCGGCATTGAATTGTTGTTTTCCCGTTACGGAACCATTGCTAATAGCCTTGAAAATACATTTTTGCAATGCGCCGTCGCCGTTCATTCCCTGATGTTCCAGTTCATTTTGGAAATTTAGATGAGTGGCAGGCGCATACGGATTAACGTCGTTAGCCTGGTAAATCAGCATTTGAGTGGCCGCCGGACTATGGATCACGTCAAAAGAAGTTTGTAATTTCTTAGTAAAAGTACGTAGAGAAGTAAATCCAATGTGATATTCAGACAAATGTCGAAGAAAATGTTGAGTGCCCAAACTTATATTTGCGCCTTTCAATGGGGCGTCGTAAGCTATAAACAGTCGGGCATCATGACCGCCGTTTGCCGCCGTCGGATTGTCTTTTTCCATATCCAACAAGGCGTATTTGCCAATAACGCCGCCCATGCTAAAGCCTATCACTATGTTTTGCTCGCTACTCACATTGGCGCTTTTCATATCGTTCACTTTTTTGATAATGGCTTCCAGCAGGTAAGCGTTACGCTGAATATAATCCCTTCCCTGGTCGTTCTTTTCTCTGTTCCAGTCCACAAAGATTAAATCGTATCCGGCTTTTTGGAAATCATCTCCTAATAGATTATTAGTTGGAGTGTTAGAAAATGTTAACGCCGTTATTATATCAGAGGCAGTTACAGAATTATGATCCATAGGCTCAAACCCGTCCAATAAGATGAGCGGCTTCCTGATTTTCTGATCGTCGCACGCAAAATACACATCAACATTGACGCTGTTAACTAAACCAAAATAAGATTTTAAAGCGGTTACTGGAATAGTAATGTGATGAGTAGCATCCTCTTTATATCCGCCTAATATTGTCTCCGGCCTGCGCACAGAACTACTGCCCCCGGAAACCTGAACCGAAAATTGGGTTTTTAGTATTTTTCCGTTGGGCTGCGTGTATGAAAGGATTACTTTTTTAGTCCCCGATGTCAAATAATTCACCTGCGCCGTTTGTCCTACATTATAAGGTTGGCTTCCAAGCCCGTCTCCCCAATCGATGGAAATGTTTTGCAAAGGCGCGGTTCCCCAGTTGCTGACTATGGCGCTTGCCGGCAAAATAAAGGACATGGTTCCCGTCCGAAAAACGGTATCCTGAATGGCGGCGGCAAAAAGCGTGTCTTCTAAATATAAGTTGGGAGAAGCGAATAGGCCGTTTCCAAATAAGTTGTTTAAAGCGAATAGGCTGTTTCCAATTTGCGTAATCTGCCCGCGGGCTGCCGCGGCAGGATCAAATTGGTTGTAGCGTTGCGCCAGTAAATAAATAACCTGGGCTCCGTTAATCGTTGCGCGGTTGTTGTACACCAAGTCTGGATTAGGCAAGCCAGACGACCCGGTATAACTTGCGGCGGATCCCATAATATACATCGCTATGAATTTGTCGAAATTCATGGTCAGGCTGTCCGCCAAACGGGAACCGTTGTAATCCTCGATGTTGATTAAGCGCGGCGCGCGCTCGATCAGTTTCCCTGTGGTCGCTCCCGCAATAGAGACGAACTGAAAAGTAGATCGGATTTGAGCGTCGTAATCGCCGCCGCTGTCCACCACCGTGCCGGTCTGAGACATGGCAATGGCCGTTAGCAGCATGGCAGCTGCTAAAAATAAAGATTTCATAAAGAAAAAATTTACTTGATTAAAAAATTAGGAATGGTTATAGCGTTCAGTATTTTACTTCAAATTGACCTTCCGTGATTTTGACGTTATCATGGCAATAAGAACCGTTGCATTCAAATTGGAATACTCCTTTTACTATTCTGTTGACGGTATCCAACGCGGTTGTTTTTATGAAATTGGATTTGGTGGTATCCGTCATATATGCGCCGCACCCATCCTTTCTATAAGCTTGATCATATTTTATTTCCGTAAAACTATTTACTTTCAGACCAATTTTATATAAATTAAAATCTTCATAAGATATAGAATAATTGCCGCTTTTATCTCTAATATCTCTTTTAGAGTTTATTACTATGGAATCCATGTAATAATTTTGATAAACCCAAATTAGCGGCAATCCACCCAGCGGATTAACTAAGCCGGCGGGCGTCCATAACTGCCCGTTCACTTTACAAGAAAAAGAATCCTGAAATTCGGTCGCCGTTTTATGGCAGGAAACATGGAGGAGTAAAAAAATGAGGATAACAATATATGAGAATAATTTCATGACTGTATATTTTTTATTAAATGTTATAGCGTTCAGTATTTTACTTCAAATTGACCTTCCGTGATTTTAATATTGTCATTGCAAGAAGTACCATTGCATTCAAATTGAAATATACCTTTTAATATCTTTCGGGTAGAATCTAAAGTAATGGTTTTAACGAAATTTAATTTTGTTGTATCCAGCAAATATCCTCCACATCCCTCTTTAGAATAAACTAGCACATTCTTTAGCTCTAAAATTTTATTATCTTTTAGCTCTACATAGGGTAGGGAGACACTTTCAGATTTAGGATAGTCCTTAAAAGCATTGATAGAAACTGCATTAAAAAAGCTATATTTAACAACCCAAATTGGAGGAATATTAAAAAGCGGATCAGTAGTTCCATTTGGTTCCCAATATTGCCCGTTCACTTTACATGAAAATGATTCCTGAAATTCCGTCGGCATTTTATGGCAGGAAATATGAAGAAGTAAAAAAATGATAATAACAATATATGAGTATAATTTCATGACTGTATGTTTTTTATTTATGGATGCAGCATTCAATACTTTACCTCAAATTGACCTTCCGTGATTTTGACGTTGTCATGGCAATAAGAACCGTTGCATTCCAATTGAAAGGTTCCTTTCACTATTCTGTTGACTGTATCCAACGCGGTTGTTTTTATGAAATTGGATTTAGTGGTGTCCGTCATATAAGCGCCGCACCCGTCCTTATGATAAGCTTGATCATATTTAATTTCCGTAAAACTATTTACTTTCAAACCAATTTTATATAAATTAAACCATTCATAAGATAGAGAATAATTACCGCTTTTATCTCTAATATCTCTTTCAGTGTTGATTACTATGGAATCCATGTAATAATTTTGATAAACCCAAATTAGCGGCTGTCCCCCCAGCGGATTAACTATGCCGGCAGGCGTCCATAACTGCCCGTTCACTTTGCAGGAAAAAGAATCCTGAAATTCGGTCGGCGTTTTATGGCAGGAAATATGAAGGAAAAAGAAAGCGATTAGATAAAAGAAAAAGCGTAGTTTCATGATAATGATTTTTTCTGGTTTATAAAAAGAGACAGCAAACTAAAAGCGGTTTCGCTCCGTACAGACAGAGAAACAGCAATACCCTTGTTTTCAAACAGAAAAACAGGCGTTAGAATTCCCGCG
>JBBRMZ010000155.1:0-11155 GCA_038230555.1 Chitinophagales bacterium | reverse complement strand
ATGAATGGCTAAAACCAGGTGATTATTTAAACGGCGCCACGCTTGCTCAGGCAGTTAGAAATATTATTTGCGCTTACTCCGAAAAATATCGCATTGATTTTACTTAAAACCTTTAGCGTTTATTTAACTGTACCTACTTAGACTTTCTTTATCAAGAAAATTAATAAATTTGATAAAATCAGAATAATTCTTTTTGTTCCATGCCTTATCGGCTTCGTTTAGAATCTGGCTTTTTGTTAAATGATCTGTATATTCTTTATTGTTTTTATGTACAAAATCTTTAAATTTGTCAAAGAATGTCTTATCGCCTGCCAATAACGATCTACCATATCCTTGTAAGAATAAAGTTAAGTTTGAGATAAAATCTTTCGGACTGACGGCGTCTATTTTAATTTCTTTATCAAATAAATATTTTACCGCTTTCTCATCAAGCGAATAATACGTTTTTTCACCAAGACTAAATTGAATCATATTTGAATTTTCCATTTGGTTTCGGCTAATGGTTATTCCAACATTATCCGATTTAAAATGCAAATAATTTTTACGATTCTCAATAATCTGGAACCCTTCTTTTATTAAAATTGGATAAATCCACGTTACTACTATTTCATTGAATTCCATCACTCAACATTTAATTCGCTATATTAAGCAAAATTTACTATAGTTTTGTAGAGTTTTTTTTTCAATACGGGCCTTTGGCGCCGGAGGAGGTTATAGAGAAATTGTCTGAAACCGAACTGTCGCAGCCCATAAAATCAGCGTTTATGACCACGTATGATCAACTTATTCAGTTGGGAGAGGAAAAAGGCAGAGCCGAAGGCGAAGCAAGAGGCGAAGCAAGAGGCAGAGCCGAAGAAAGAAGAAAAAATATTGCCCGCTTGCTGATGAAAGGCCTTTTAACCGTATCCGACATTTCCGAAACTCTGGAAACTCCGCTGGAATGGGTTGTCGAAATCCGCGATCAATTAATGGCGGAAAGCGTCGTTCTGATGCAGGAAATCCGGTCTTTTAAAATGCAGGCGTGAAAAAAGATCGGCTGAAAGTAGTAAATCGTGCAAGTCCGTCAGGCTTTTCGAAAGTAAAGCCAAGCCTTCCGGACTGTAGGCGCTGCGGCCGCAGGGTGCGTAGGTGATGCGGCAGTAGTTCATATTTCAAAAACAGTAACCACCCCCACCAGATCGCTATCCACTTGTAGCAATGGAGAAAAATAATCGTTGCGGTCAATTTTCAGGTTTCGCAACAACCCTTCCAATTATCCACCTTCGGGCAGAACGCCTTCGATAAAAGGGGGAAAAGTATTGAATTCTTATCCTTTTTCCGCGACGGGCATGGTCAGCGAGACGGGCGAATCCGCATATCCCGGTAAATAATCAAACCGGTAAGGACGGTCGTCCGTTTCGGTTAATATAGCCGCCTCGCGGTCGCCTACTTTGACGAGCGCTTGCCACATGCTTTTACCGTTGTTTTTAATGAACCAAATTCTTTCATAAACGGGCTTTGGTAAGTAATGGAAATATTTAAAACCTTTAAGATTTTCATCACAGCCTTCAGGAGGGATTGCATCATTATGGCATGAGCGCTTAATGTGTTATATCGCAATGGAAGGAACGCTTACCGGCGCCGCCTTTTTCCCTTCTTCCAACAACCACTTCGGCGCCCTAAACCGCGCGCCGTATTTCTTACGATATTCCAGCCGCCGTTCCATAAAAACGTCGACTCCATAATCGTAAATATACTGGATCGCGCCGCCGTAACAGGCGGGGAATTTCCAGCCGTAAATACTGCCAATGTTGGCTTCTTCGACCGAGCGAACCACTTTTTCCTGCAGACACCACGCCGCTTCTATGACCTGCGCAAACATCATCCGTTCGGTCAGTTCGATGCGGATTTCGGGAGAAAGTTCCTGTGCAATAAATTTCCCTTTGACGAGCAGCGCTGGATCGGTCAGTTGCGGTAGATCGGTCCAAAGAGCCGGGGTTTCTTCCTTTGAGTAGGTATAAAAACCCTGCCGGACGTCCTTGCCCGTTCTTTTCAGTTCAATCATTTTTTCAAGGAAATCGGAGGCGGGATGCCGGATATATTTCGGCCCGTATAGCTCTGCCGCCTGTCGCTCGTATTCGAGAACGACTTCCAGCGAAAGTTCGTCCGCCATTTTCAGGGGACCTGTAGACATGCCGGCCTGGAGACCCAGGTTTTCGATGAGCGCCGCCGGATAGCCTTCCTGCAATAAAGCGACGCCTTCCAAGATATACGTGTTGCGCACCCGGCCTGCATAAAAACCCCAACTATCTTTGACCACGATGGGCGTTTTTCGGATCAGTTGAATAAAGTCGAAGGCGCGGGCGATGGTTTCGTCCGTCGTTTTTTCGCCTTTAACGATTTCTACCAGCGGCTCCTCGTCGACGGGCCGGAAAAAGCGCATCCCGCAGAAATTTTCGGGCCGGGAAGCGGCGTTGGCCAGTTTGGTAATGGGGATAGTCGAAGTATTGCTGGCAATGATGCAATATTTATCAAGGTACTCTTCCGCTTCTTTGATGATCTTGGATTTTAGTCCCTGATTTTCAAAAACCGCTTCAATGATCAGGTCGCAGCCTTCAAACGCCTGGATTTGCTCGGTCGCCGTGATACGGTCTAGAATGACCTTGGCTTCAGCCTCGGACTTTTCTTTCTTTTGAACGAGGGTTTTTATTTTTTCTTCCGTATAACTTTTTCCTTTTTCCGCGACCGAACGGGAAATATCCTTCAACACCACCTGCATGCCGGCCATCGCGCAACTGAACGCGACCCCAGAACCCATCATGCCGGCGCCGATGATCCCTATTTTCTTCGGTCTGAATTTGCCAAACCCTTTGGGCCGATTTTCACCTTTGCGGATGGCGCTCAGGTCGTACCAGAACGCTTTTAACTGGTTCTTCGTCACTTTCGACAAAACCAGTTCGGCTGCGTATCGGCATTGTATTTTACAGGCCGTGTCAAAATCCACGCGGGTTCCTTCGGCCAGGGATAGCAAAATCGTCTGGTAAGCGGGATAATTGAGATAATATTTTTTATATTGTTCTGCCGTTAGACGCCGGATGATATCGCCGGAGCTTTCCGAATGTACCGCGCCGCCTTCGATGGCGCCTCCTGCTGAATCCCATTCGCGGCGCGCTTCGCGCCGTTCCAGTAACCAGTCCTTCGCTTTCTCCATCATTTCTTTTTCGTCGGCGGCCACGTCGTCGATGATCCCGATGGCCAGCGCTTCTTTGGGCGTATACCGTTTGCCTTCCGTCACAATCCGGAACGCTTTTTCCACGCCCAGCAACCACATTAATCGCAGCGCCCCGCCGCCGCCGGGAATCAGTCCAAAAGAGATTTCCGGAAGTCCGACTTTAATATCCGTTTTATCCAACGCGATGCGGTGATGGCAGGCCAGCGCAATTTCAAAACCCGGCCCCAGGGCGGTACCGTTTAAAGCGGCGACCACGGGTATGCCCGGACCTTCCAGCTCCCGGAAAAACTGGGCGATGTTGTGATAACTTTCGTAGGCCTCTGCGGCGTCCGTACACTGATAATAAAATTCGAGGTCGGTGCCTACCAGAAAATGTTTCTTGGCGGAGGTAATGATTAATCCCCGCAACGCGCCTTTGGCTTTTTCTTCTTTCAGGTGTTTAAGAACGGGAATAAACGAATGCGCAATATCATGACTGATGATATTATATCTGTTCCCCTCCATATCCAGCGTCAGGGTAACAATATTATCAGGATCTTTTTCGTAACGAATCATAAATAATGATGAGTTATGAATGATGAATGATGAATTTTATAAATCGTTGACTCTCAATCAGACTCGTTCTATAATAGTCGCGACGCCCATACCGGCGCCGGCGCAAAGGGCGACCAGGGCGGTTTTTAGGTTCCGGCGTTCGAGTTCGTCGAGCGCGATACTTAGTAAAATAGCGCCCGTTGCGCCCAGCGGATGGCCCAATGCGATGGCCCCGCCGTTGACGTTGAGGATGGTATCGTCTATCTCCATGTCTTTCTGGAATTTGAGGGCGACGGCTGCGAAGGCTTCGTTCACCTCCCAGAGGTCGATGTTCTTGGCGGTCATACCGGCTTTTTTCAGCGCTTTACGCGCGGCGGCCACGTGTCCGGTTAACATGATGGTTGGGTCGGTACTGACCGTCGCGGTGGCCACGATCCTGGCGCGGGGTTTTAAACCCAGTTTTTCGCCTTTTTCTTTTGCGCCCAACAGGACGGCGGCGGCGCCGTCCACGACGCCGGAGGAATTACCGGCAGTATGGACGTGCTGAATATTTTCTAAAAATGGATATTTCTTTAAGGCCATTTCGTCGAAGCCCATAAGCCCGGTTATTTCAAAAGAGGCGGGCAAGGCGGCCAAGGTTTCAAGATTTGTGTTGGGGCGTAAATATTCGTCTTTTTTAAGCACCATGAGTCCGTTGCGGTCAAGGATGGGCGCGATGGAAGGATCAAAATACCCGTTTTTTTGCGCGCCGTACGCCCTGCTTTGCGACCGGACGGCATAACCGTCTAACTGTTCGCGGGAAAAACCTTCTATGGTGGCAATCAGGTCGGCGGCAACGCCCTGTGGTATGTAATTGATGCGGCTTACTAAATCGGGGTCCGACATAATGGAACCTTCGTCGCTGCCCATGGCGACGCGGCTCATGCTTTCCACGCCGCCGGCAATGATCAGGTCTTCCAATCCCGACCGGATTTTCAAAGCCGCGAGGTTGACGGCGTCTAAGCCCGACGCGCAGTAGCGGTTGATCTGGACGCCCGGAACGGACTGGTCCCATCCGGCGAACAGCAGCGCGGTTTTGGCAATATTTCCGCCCTGTTCGCCAATGGGGGTAACGCAGCCAAAGATGCCGTCGTCCACTTCCGAAGTGTCTAAATGGGAGCGTTTTTGAATAGCGTTGAGGGTAGTGGCCAGCAATTCCACCGCGCGGATTTCATGCAGGGAACCGTTTCGTTTACCTTTACCTCGGGGCGTGCGAACGGCGTCAAATATAAAAGCGTCAGTCATTATCGGCTGGTTTTTGCTAAATTAGCGCGTCAAACAAAATGATAGCGCTAATTTAGCAAAAAACGCCGACCTTAACTTCTTTTGTCGCCTGCCGCGCCATTATTTTTTTCCTTCCGGTCTCCGCCCTGCTGAAAAACAAACTGCACGATATTTGCGCCCATTTTCAGCGCCTGCGTACGGATCTCTTCAGGATCGTGATGCACGTCATCCCAGCCGTCGCCGAGGTCGGATTCGTAATTATAAAAAGCCACCAGCCGGTTTTGCCAAAATAGTCCGTAGGCTTTAGGCGGCTTGCCATCATGCTCGTGGATTTTGGGAATGCCGTTGGGGAATTCGTATTTCTGGTGAAAAATGGGGTGCGTAAAAGGCAATTCAATCAACTCCAGTTCGGGGAAAACTTTTTTCAACGCGGGCCGGATGAACGGGTCCATCCCGTAGTCGTCGTTGATGAATAAAAAACCGCCTCCGATCAGGTAGTTCCGCATATTTTCGGCTTCCTGAGCACCAAAAACTACGTTGCCGTGGCCCGTCATATAGACGAACGGACAACTGAAAATCTCCGCGCCGCCCGCTTCCACCGTGACGTATTCCTTGTCGAAATTCATGCCCAGGTTGGTATTGCAAAAAGCGGCGAGGTTATGCAGGGAATTAACGTCGTTGTACCAGTCGCCGCCGCCGGCGTATTTTAACAGGGCTAATTTTAAAGGGGGCGGATTATCCGCAACCATTGATTTAGGGCCGGACGGAAAAGTAAAAGCGGCGCAGAGCGCCCATATGGAAAGCGCCGGGAGCCATGAAGCGAGATTGAAATATTTTTTATTCATTTTAAAACTAAATGAGCGCAACCTGATTTAAAAAAAGTCTAGTCCTGACCCGAAACCTGTCTAGTAAATTACATTCAAACCCTATATTCCGTTCGCGAAGCAGATTGTATTACAAGCGACGATCCCCGCCGTTTCTGTTCTTAACCGGTTTTCGCCTAAACTGACGCCCGTAAAACCCGACTCGAAGGCTTTTTTCACTTCCTCCGGCGTAAAATCGCCTTCCGGTCCGATCAGGATAATAACGTCGTTTCCTTTTTGATAGTTTCTTTGCAATGAACTAATCTGATCGTCGTTGCAATATGCAATAAATTTCTGGGCGGCTTTTTCGTCATCGCGGTTGATTTTGCGCATCAGTACTTCAAAATCGGTTAATTCGTTTAATACAGGGAGTTTAGCTTGTAAGGATTGTTTCATGGCCGAAATCAAGACGCCGTTCAAGCGATCCGGCCGGACGGTCGTTCTTTCAGAACGCTTGCAACGTAAAGGCGTAATTTCGTCGATTCCCATTTCCGTCGCTTTTTCCAGGAACCATTCAAAGCGGTCGATGTTCTTAGTGGGCGCGATTGCGATGTGCAAACGGTAAGGCCGGGTTTTGTAGTCTGGCGTTTGGCTAATAATTTGAACGACGGCTTGTTTTTTAACGGGCTCCGATAAAATTCCCTGATACAACGTACCCATCCCGTCGACAAAAAAAACGGGCACCCCTTGTTTTAGTCGAAGAACCTGTGTAACGTGTCGAGATTCCTCTTCCGAAAGGTACGCTTGGCGATCACGGACGTCGTTAGTATAAAATAAAATCATGTTCTTTTTTGCGGACTGATTTGCCGTCGTTGAACGGCATAAAACGCTGGACGACGTTTGCTAATAAATATTACCCGTTTTTGACGCGAAGGTTGCTAAAAAACGTTAATTTTGCGTCTATTTTTTTTAAAAACAATTATTGTATATGAGTAATGTTGTGATGATTGGCCAGTTTTTGCTGAGTTTATCCATTTTAATAGTTTTGCACGAATGCGGTCACTTTTTTACGGCTAAATGGTTTGGGATGCGGGTGGAGAAGTTTTACCTGTTTTTCGATCCCTGGTTTTCGGTGCTGAAAAAGAAAATCGGCGATACGGAATATGGAATTGGCTGGTTGCCGCTGGGCGGATATGTAAAAGTTTCCGGCATGGTAGACGAAAGTATGGACTTGGATCATCTGAAACATACCCCGGAACCTTACGAATTTCGCGCAAAACCGGCGTGGCAGCGGCTCATTAATTTGTTGGGCGGCGTGACCGTCAACTTCATACTGGGATTTATTATTTTTATCGGTTTGCTTTGGGGATATGGAGAGAAATACCTGACCAACGATAACGCAAAATACGGTATTTATGCCGATTCCTTGGGCAGACAAGTAGGTTTACAGACCGGAGATAAGATCATTTCCGTAGGCGGTCAGAAAATGGATATGTTCCGTTCCGCATTGGTGCAGCATGAAATTGTATTTAATAACGCCCGTTCCATCAAAATTGACCGCAAAGGAAGCATTATTGACCTTCCCGTTTCTGCCGATATGGCGGCTTCGCTGGCCCTCCGGACCAATCAGACAAAATCCTTATTTTCTTTACCTATACCGCCGGTCGTTGATTCGGTTATGAAAGACAAACCCGCGGGAAAAGCCGGTTTTCAAAGAGGGGATAAAATATTAGCGATTAACGGCGCGCCGGTTGCTTTCTATAACGATATTCCGCAGTTGCTGGCCAACCATAAAAAAGAGGCCGTCAACATTCATATTGCCCGCGCAAAGGATACGCTGACGCTGACGCCCACGCTGGACGCCGACGGCCGTTTAGGCTTTTACGCCGAGTCGGAAGATTCCGTATACGAGATGAACACAAAAAGTTATTCTTTGGGCGAAGCCATTCCGGCGGGTTTGAAAAACGGCTGGGATAATCTGTCCTTACAGGTTTCGGCGCTTGGAAAAATCGCTTCCGGTAAGCTGAGCGCTAAAGAAAACCTGGGCGGGTTTGGCTCCATCGCTCAGCAATACGGAAAAGTTTGGAACTGGTATCGCTTTTGGTTCATTACCGGCGTTTTATCGATGGTCCTGGGTTTTATGAATTTATTGCCCATTCCGGCTTTGGACGGCGGCTATGTGGTTTTTACGCTTTGGGAAATGATCACCGGAATTAAGCCGTCAGATAAGTTTATCGAGAAAGCGGTAACGGCCGGTTTCTTCTTATTAATGGCGCTATTGCTTTACGTGAATGGTTTAGATCTAATTCGCGGTTTTACGAAATAAGGGAACTTTAGCGTTGTAAAATCGTAAAAATTTTAAGCTAAGTAAGGACGTTTTAAAGCTATATAAATAATGCGAATAATGGGTTGAAAAGTAGCAATAGGGGTTAAATATCGGGCTGCCTTTTGCGGATATTTAACTATAAACCATTATGGATACAGCGTTGCTGGGTTGCCTTTTAGTTCGATCTTTCCTCAGACTGAGCACAATCTGAGGAAGCGGTTATACATGACTCGTGTACGGCTTATGTACGGCTTATGTACGGCTTATGTATGACTCGGGGGGTTAACGAATAATAAGGATGAACGGACGTCCGGGTCGTAATTTACGGGATGAAATAGACCAGGCTCCCGTTGTACGGACTTCCAATTTTCGGAGCTATCGTCCCGAAGGCTTTTTTGGATTTTTTAACCCATTATTCGCATAAATAAGAAATTGTTGAAGAAACTGGATATATATCTAATCCGGGCATTTATTCCGCCTTTTGCGGTTGCTTTTGCGATTGCTTGTTTCGTGCTGATTATGCAATTTTTATGGTTGTATATCGACGAAATCATGGGTAAAGGACTGGGTATTTTTGTCATGGCGGAATTGATCTTTTACCTGTCCATGACCATTGTCCCTTTGGCTTTGCCGATCGCGATTCTAATATCTTCGGTGATGGTAATGGGCAACCTTGCGGAAAGTTATGAATTATCCAGTTTTAAATCTGCGGGGGTATCCTTGCTGCGCATTATGGCGCCGCTGGCCGTCATCGGCGTCTGCGTTTCCTTATTTTCTATTTTCGTATCGGACCGGGTGATTCCCTGGGCAAACCTGAAGTTTAGCTCCCGCTTTTACGATATACGAAAATCGCGCCCCGCCCTTACCTTACAGGAAGGCGTTTTTAACGATGAATTCCAGGATTACACGCTGCGCATAGGAAAAAAAGGAAGAGATGGTAAAAGTTTGCAGGACGTATTGATATATGGTAATAAAGGCGTCAATCCCGACCTGGTGAATCAGATTAGCGCCAAAAGCGGAGAAATGTTTACGACCGACGATAAGCGGTATATGGTGATGAATCTTTTTGACGGTACGCAATACCAGGAAACGGGAACCGGTCAAAACGGGAAGCGCCAGTATCCGTTCGTTCGGATTCATTTCCAATCGTGGCAAAAAATATTTGATCTTACCCAGTTTGACAATATTAAAACCGACGAGTCGCTCTTTAAGTCGAATCAAAAAATGAAAGGAGCGAAACAGCTCAACCATGATATTGATTCCATTCAAACGGTTTATCAGGACCGGATTAAAGAATTCACCATAAACAACTGGCATAACTTTACGCCTTACCAAACACTAAAAGTTCCCGATCCAATGGCTGGGGATAGTTCCAAACATTCGGAAGGCGTTGTTTTGCATACCGATTCTACGCGTACGATCGTATATTCAACTACGGGAACGCAAACTTTAAAACAGACCATTCCTTCAGGCGCTTCGCCGGACGTCAAAAATAAGAATATATCGCCTTTGTCCAAAAGCGTTCTTTCTACAACGCCCACGTCCGCCAATAAAGCGTTCACGAATATCGCGCCCCCCGCTCCGGCGCCTCCGGCCAAAATATGGGCGAATAATTTTTACGATCTTGAAAAACGCGTTCCGGCAGACGAGTGGAACGGTATTAAAGACCGGGCCGCTTCCAGAATCCGGGGCGCGATCAACGAAGATCAGTCTTATATAGTCGGTTTAAAAAGTATTAAACAGTCGCTCAATAAATATATTTACGAACTCAATTCTAAATACGGAATTGCGCTCATCTGCTTTATTTTCATGTTTATCGGCGCCCCGATGGGCGCGATTATTCAAAAAGGCGGCTTTGGTTTCCCAATCCTAATTGCCATCGTATTTTTCCTGATCTATTATATTTCGTTGATCCTTTGCAAAAATTACAACGAAGCGGCTAAAATATCTCCATATACCGCCGCCTGGGCGCCCTGCATTGTGATGGGCATAGTAGGCGTCTTTCTCACCTATCGCGCGATGAACGACTATAAAATGATTTCGTTTGATCCCGCTAAAACGCTGAATCAAATAAGGAATTATTTTCGGCAGAAACGCGTCGTTTCAGATGCGGATCAACTACCCCAACGGCCTTAAATTTCGACCGTATGGTTTTAACAATACTTATTTGCGCCTGTCCATCCGACCCTTGTCCGCGAAAAATACCGACTTAATATTCTTATGATATTTAGATTTTTTAAAGATTATACGCCGTATTTTGTATATTATTCATTGTTTATGATCCTCGGATTGTATTATTACAAGACGCTCCCGGAAGAAGACGCCATTCTTTTCTTTAGCGAACACCGCTCGTCAGTCGGGAATTCTTTTTTCATTTTTTGTTCTTTGATGGGCGAATTTATTCCCTACGTCTTAGCTACTGCTTATTTTTTATGGAAAGATCGAAAATTTACGCTGTTACCGCTGATCGTTGCAATCTTAGTTATGTTTTTTTCTTATTTTATTAAAGATTATTTTGGCCATCCGCGTCCCATTATGGTCCTGGAAATGAACGGATTAGCCAAAACCCTACATTTGGTTCCAGGCGTCGAAGTGATGCGCGGCTATAATAGTTTTCCCTCTGGGCATACCATGTCTGCATTTGCCTTATTTTCTTTGTTGTGTTTTACGATTGCGAAATCTGACCTGATGCAGATGTTTTTCTTTATATTAGCGGCGTTGGTCGGGGTATCGCGGGTTTACCTCGTACAGCATTTTCCGCAGGACGTTTTATTTGGGTCTTTTCTGGGCTTTCTGGTAGCGATGGTCGTCTATTTTTTTTATTGCTATTTCAACACGACGCAGCAGGCGGTATAAAAAATTGTAAATTGTAAATTGTAAATTATGCGAATAATGGGTTAAAAAGCAGAAGTAGGGAATAACAAAAGGGTTTAATTTTGTGGATATCAAACTACAAGATAAACGCCATGAAAGAGATTGAACTCATTCGATTGTATTACTACTTCTGCACATATTATT
>JBBRMZ010000154.1:0-11187 GCA_038230555.1 Chitinophagales bacterium | reverse complement strand
TATTTTTCATGATAATAAAAAAGACGCTAATTGAAATAATAAAAGGAAAAGAAAGTCGGAGTAAAAATAACGTTTACTACATAACAAACGAGTAAAAAACGGACAAGGCGCCGTCGGTCATTAAAAAAATAAAAAAAGGATGTTGCCGGTTGAATGGTAGGATATAAACTGTAAAAACCAACAAATTATTGTTTTAAGATCTTTGAGGACCATTTAAAACTAACAAAATTACCGAATTATGACGATAAAGAGGTGATAGTAAATATCAAGCGCTTTATTGTTTAGAACAAAAATTATACGGATTTTTCATGTTTAAAGTATATTTTTGCATAATTCGTTTTGTTACTATTGATTGAGCGTCCATAATCTTATAAATCTATTTATGCTTATTCAACAAATCCACTTTCACCCTTTCCACAAACGATATATCGACATTAGCCAAGGCCGCTATCTTTGTATCAGAAAATGTTTGCTCCATTAGAAGGTTGACTACAAACTCATAGTTCTTTTTGTATTCTCCTTTTTCAATTCCTTCTTTTTTCCCTTTTTCAATTCCTTGAATAAAATAAGGATCTTTTTCTACTTCTACTCTGTACGGCATTTCTTCTTTGATTTTAATGGTTAAATCTTCTGATTTTCGCAGACGGGCTAACGTGGTTAGCATACCCGCATATTCGCTAAATTCATTGTTATTTACGCTTAATTCTTTTAGCCTTCTGAAACTTAAACGCAAAACGTCTTCCGTTTGTTCCTTTGGATAATCGGCCAGTACCGCCAGTAAAATACTTTGGGGCGAACCGGCGTCCAAAAAACTATTCGGATCCATTTCGCCAATATTTATCAGATCAAATCCGCTGAAAATTTCTTCAGGTAGTAATTGCGTTCGCATAACCGGTTTCTTGGCGCCAAAATAAACAACGAAATGCCGGACCGGTTTCCTATGTTTTTTAATCAAAAAACCGTGATACTCGATCATCCGAAAAATCATTTTGGGATCGTCTTCTGTTTGAAACTCAATATGTAATAACGTTTCAATTCCGTCTTCCGTGGTAATTTTATACAAAAAATCTACCTCCCGCTCGTTACTCGTAGGTATTTTTTCCTGGAGTGGTATCCAGCTAATGAATTTGACGCCCATCTTTTCCTCCGCCATAGGAAGGAAATTAACCTCGGCAATTTGTCTGTAAATCTTATCATAAGCGTTTCCTTCTTTTTTGTCCGTTCGACCCGTATCTTTAACCGGTTTTTTTGAGGCATATTTTTTGGCCATAAAATTGAGTTCTCATAAGTATGTTTTATAAAAATTAAACTTTGAACAAAATTAAGAAATTTGCCAGTCTTTTATGAAGCGATAAATTATTATAAATTATCGGATAATCCGCCTTTCAATCCTGTACCCAAACTAATTTTTTATCTTATTTTTTTGCAAAACCGCCATTTCAAAACCAACTTCAACCTTTAATATGATTTCCGCCCCTTTATCCCCGTCGCTAATTTTAGGATTGATCGTTGTATATTTTCTCTGCCTGATCGGCATAGCCAGTCTGACGAGCAGGAACGCGAGCAATTCGGGATTTTTTATGGCCAACCGGCGGTCGCCTTGGTACCTGATCGCTTTTGGAATGATCGGCACCTCCATTTCAGGCGTGACCTTTATTTCAGTCCCCGGCTCCGTGGACGCCAATAAAATGTCCTATATGCAGACAGTCTTCGGATTTATGCTGGGCTATTCTTTGATCGTATTAATTTTATTGCCGGTATATTATCGCCTGAATCTCACCTCCATTTATACCTATCTCGAAAAAAGGCTGGGCGTTAACGCTTATAAAACCGGCTCGGCATTTTTTATCTTGTCCCGGACGGTAGGATCGGCTTTACGGTTATTTTTGATGGCCAAAGTGTTGCACTCTTTTGTCATTGACCCGCTGTTTCACGTCCCGTTTGCTGTTACGGCCCTGACTACCATTGCCTTGATCTGGAGTTATACCTTCAAAGGCGGCGTAAAAACCATTATTTGGACGGATTCATTGCAAACTTTTTTCCTGATTGCCTCGCTGATCATGACCATTATTTTAATCGGTCAACGAATGCACTTGGATATTGGCCAGCTAATCGAAGTCGTTAAACACGATCCTCGCTCCAAAGTATTTTATTTCGACGGCGGCTGGGGCGATTCCAAAAACTTTTTTAAACAATTTCTGGGCGGCGCCAGTATTGCCCTGGTCATGAGCGGTCTGGATCAGGATATTATGCAAAAAACGCTGACGGTCAAAACGCTGAAAGGATCGCAGGTTAACATGATTTCCTATAGCTCGCTGATTGTTTTCATTAATTTACTTTTTTTGTCCCTGGGAATCCTTTTATTCATTTATGCCGCTCAAAACCATATTTCTATCCCTGAAAAAACGATAGAGGTTTTAAAAAATGGCGTCTTGACAAAAACCGTTATACCAGATACGGATTTATTGTTTCCAACGATAGCGCTTCATTATTCTACGCCCCTCGTCGGAATTTTATTTATTTTAGGGATCATCGCTTCCTCTTATGCCAGCGCAGATTCCGCTTTGACGGCGCTCACTACCGCTTTTTGTATCGACTTTTTAGGCTTTGAAAAAAAGAACGTCAACGACGACGCCAACGGCCGTACGCGCCAATGGGTGCACATAGGCTTCTCTGCGCTTTTTTTTGTCCTGATCATGGTTTTTTACGTAGCCAATAGCTCCGCCGTTATCCAGTTGGTCTACGATTCTGCCAGTATAACTTACGGGCCTCTATTGGGTTTATTTGCTTTTGGTTTATACACGCGATTCAACATTCGAGACCGCTGGGCGCCGTATGTCTGCCTCCTCGCGCCCGTCGTTAGCTATATCGTCCGGCAAAACTCGCAGGCCTGGTTCGGTTATAAATTCAGTTTTGAATTATTGATTCTCAACGGAGCCTTAGCTTTTTTCGGCTTATGGCTGATCCGAAAAAGATAACCCACAGACGTCGTTAATTTTATAACTTATAATTTGAATAATGGGTTGAAAAAGCCCAAAAAAGGCGCCGGGACAATAGACCCGAAAATCAGAAGCGGATACGATGGGAGCATAGCCCCTTTTGTCCCCTAAATCCCGACCTGAAGGTCCGTTCATCCTTAATTACCATCCGTTTTCATAAACCCCTTGAGTCACATATAAGGCACATATAAGGCACATATAAGTCAGGTATAAGTCGTGTCTGATTCATGTCTGATTCATGTCTGATTCATGTCTGAGTCAGGTATGAGTCAGGTATGAGTCAGCTCTAACCCACCCATCAGAATGTATTTGATTTGGAAGAAGGTCGAACGATTAAGTAACTCAAAAACGCCGTATTCATCATGGTGTAGAGTGGGTTATCCGCAAAAGGTAGCCCTGCGTCAAACCGCTATTGCTGGTTTTTAACCCATTATTCGCATTTATACTAAAAAAAGACCGTACTTTGTACAAGTTAAACGCCAAAAGAAAACAGATATTTTTCTCAATTTATATAACATGCTGATAATTAATAAGTTGTAGAAACACAATTCATCACGCATCACTTATCTCTAGCTACGCGTCTTTTGTTTAATCCAACCAATATTGAAACGCGCCGCGCCAAAGATTTAGCCAGCGGCCTTCGGGTTACTTTATGGGGTATCCTGCTTAATTTTTTTTTAGCGGGTATCAAAGCGATTGCCGGCGTATTGGGTCATTCTTACGCCCTTATTGCCGATGCTACCGAAAGTACCGCCGACATTTTTACTTCCATCGTCGTTTGGTTCGGAATAAAATTAGCGGCCAAAGCCCCTGACGAGGACCACCCTTACGGGCATGGCAAAGCCGAACCCCTGACTGCCGTTTTCGTTTCCCTGGCCATGTTATCGGCCGCGGCGATCATCGCTTTTGAAAGCGCCGTTAACATTGTTACGCCTCATGAACTGCCTGCCTGGTACACGCTTCCCATCTTGGGCGGAATTATAATTATCAAAGAATCGTTGTTTCGTTATGCGAGCCGGACAGCGGAGGAGATTAACAGTTCCGCCGTCAAAAGCGACGCCGCCCACCACCGCGCGGACGTAATCACGTCCGTTACCGCGTTCGTCGGCGTCTCCATAGCCCTGATCGGCGGCAAAGGATTCGAGGCAGCCGACGACTGGGCAGCCCTGGCGGCGTCTTTCATCATTGTTTACAATGCAATACACATTTTCAGACCCGCTTTTTCAGAGATCATGGATAAAGCGCCGCCAAAAGAATTGGTGGAAGACGTCAAAGCAATTGCTATGACCGTCCCCGGCGTAAAAGGGATTGACAAATGTTTTATCCGAAAAATGGGCTACGATTATTATATCGACATTCATGTCATCGTGGACGGCGCCCTTAGCGTCCGGGAAGGCCACGACATCGGTCACGAAGTAAAAAATAAACTCCGCCTCATTCGCCCCTGGGTGAGCGACGTGCTGACCCATATTGAGCCGGTTTGAAGCTTTAGCGATTTAACGGTCCGGCTTGAGATTCTTTGATTCTCAAATTAACCGTTCCGCCGACCGCCCAAAACCGTTAAAATGAAGAATTTAATAAAATCCTTCGTTACCGGTTAGTCCCTGCGCATTCGCTCCATCCGGCTGATTCTCCATAATTGGTTTTTTGAAGGAACTTTAGTATTTTGATATGGCAATTTACTAGGGACGCCAATAAAAATTCTTATTTTTACGGAAAATCACTTTTAAACAGCATCATAAAATTTTCCGTAGTGGCAAATAACAATTTAAACCAACCCAGCAGTTTACCCTCGGTGATAGCGTCGTCTTCGGTAGGAACGCTAATCGAGTGGTACGACTTCTATATTTTCGGTTCTTTAGCGTTAGAGATCACCGCCAAGTTTTTTCCTGCTTCCAACCCGACGGCCGGTTTACTTTCAACGCTGGCTATTTTTGCCGTTGGCTTTATTGTCCGTCCATTCGGCGCCTTATTTTTCGGTCGGCTGGGCGATATGATAGGCCGGAAATACACTTTCCTGGTAACGCTCATTTTAATGGGGAGCTCCACTTTTCTAATCGGTTGCATTCCAGGCTATGAATCCATCGGGTTTTTTGCGCCTTTATTAATCCTGGTTTTAAGGATACTACAAGGTTTAGCGCTTGGCGGCGAATATGGCGGGGCGGCAACGTATGTGGCCGAGCACGCGCCTCCGGGTACGCGCGGTTATTGGATGTCCTGGATCCAGACGACGGCTACGCTCGGCCTTTTCGTTTCTCTTTTTGTCATTATTATTACGCGAAAAAGTATGACGCCTGCCGAATTTAGCGACTGGGGATGGCGCGTGCCGTTTTGGGTATCGATCATACTGGTGGCAGTTTCTATTGTTATTCGTTTACGGATGAAAGAATCGCCGATGTTTACGCAACTTAAAGCGGAAGGAAAAACTTCGGCCAATCCGTTAAAAGATTCGTTCGGTAAGAAAGAGAACTTTAAAATGGTGCTGCTGGCTTTGTTTGGCGCGACAATGGGTCAGGGCGTTGTCTGGTACACCGGCCAGTTTTACGCGCAGCTATTTTTAAAGAACACCTGTAAAATGGACAGTTTGCAGGTAGATTCCTGGTTGGGTTATGCGTTACTTTTAGGGACCGGAGGATTTATTTTGTTTGGCTGGCTATCCGATAAAATTGGGCGGAAAGTCATCATGATGGCGGGTATGGCCGCTGCGCTTTTATTTACCGTACCGCTTTTTAAACAGTTGTATAATACTGCTTCTCCAAAAGCGAAGGCGGCGCTGGAAACGCTGGATAAACGGGAAATTAAACTTGCCATGACTAAGCTGGCAAAGGCGCCGGCGTCTGGAACGGCAGATTCTTTAATGACGTCCGATACTGTCAAATATTATGCAGACGGTTCAAAATATACCAAGAAAGTAGAAACTATTCTTTTTACAGCCGGGAAGCCCGCCGCCTATGCCCCCAAAGTAACGGAAAAAATGACCTTATCAGAATCTAACAAATGGTCTATTATTTTCCCGATCTTTTTACTCGTCATATTTGTAACCATGGTGTACGGTCCGATAGCGGCGTTTTTGGTCGAACTTTTCCCGACGCGTATTCGCTATTCTTCGATGTCTTTACCTTATCATATTGGCAACGGTGTTTTTGGCGGATTGGTTCCCTTTATTGGAGCGCTGATCAGTTCTTATAATCCAACGAACCCGTATGCCGGTCTGGTTTATCCGCTTAGCGTGACCGCCCTGTGCTTTCTAATCGGGTCGTTCTTCTTGTCCAATAAAATGGAAGAAAATGTAGCGGATTAACGCGGGGTCAAATAAACTGTTTTCGGTCGGGAGTATTTACTCTATTTTCAAATACTTATATCAAATTAAATATGTTAAATCTTGTTGATAATAAAACCTTTGTAATAGCCCTTATCCTTATAGGCGCTTTAGCGAATTTCATTACTATACCGGTTAATATCCTAAATTTAATTAAAAGAGTCTTGGGAGGCCTCTGGATTTCGCTTGCCTGCGTCGCAGAGTATTTTCTGGTCAGCGCTGGTTCAGGTAAAATGAGCGCCGCAACCGGGCCTTCCGCCGCGCAGACCATCACTCAATGGATCACTATTTTAATTATATTCACTATTGTTATGGTCGGCTTTTTTATTTACGGAGTGTATGGAGCAACCGGACAGTACGATAGAGCGGAAGGAGCATAAAATCAGTGACAAGAATTATTTCTTTAAAATATTTCCTGCTTCGTCAAACTGCACCTCCCATTCTTTTTTGTTTTTCTTAAAGACAGCTTCATAAACGACGTCTTTATTGGCCGCATGCGACTCTTCCGCCCGGATCAGCGGATATTTTTTAAAATCTGAAGCAATGACGGCTTTCACCGCCTCCGGGAGAATTTTTTTGGATATGGCAATTTCTGTCTGTATCCAGGCGCCATGCGCGTCAAACAGCGAGGATACAGAAGCTCCTTTCAATTTAAAAGAGGCTTCATAATTGTCCCCTTCTTTTTCCCATTTGGCGCCTGTCGCTTTTGGGAATTTTACCTGGAATCCGTACATGGTTAAAAGCGGTACTCTTTTAACGGAGATCGGTTGCGTAAAAACAACCGGGATAATAAGAAGGGAGCAAAAAAGACTAATAAACCGACCGGCAAACCTTTTCATAATAGATCCTTAAATTTTAAAATAATGTTATCTCTTCATAGATAATATAACTAAAATTCAGGTTCTATATTGTTGCAGGAAAGTTAAGTAATAAAGCTTATTGGTTAATTGAACGTTAAAATATAATTCGCCCCGATAAGCGCCATATTTTTATAATACTGCCGGTTCAAGCAGCGTGATAGTTCCCGCCTGGACGTCCATTTCCGCTTGGATTCCGACCGGTAAAACGCATTGATTTTTGATGTGCCCAAAAGAATACCCATACATGCAGGGAATGTTCAAAGGCGCCAAACGGTCGGTCAGGCATTCCATCAGGCTCAACGAATTTTCGTCGGGCTTCGGATTGCAGCCTTCGAAAACCCCTAAAATTATACCGGCGGCTTTAGTTATATCGCAGGATTGCAGGAGTTGGGTCAGCATCCGGTCTATCCGGTAAGGTCGTTCTTCTATGTCCTCCATAAACAACAGGCAGCCTTTCAGGTTTTTAAGACCATAGGGCGTGCCGGCCATAGCGGAAAGCAGGGATAGATTCCCGCCAATTAATTTTCCGGCAGATTTTCCCGGATGTATGGCTTCCGTTTTATACAGATTACCCTCATTTTTCAGATTTTCTTCCGCCTGCGGAATTAAATATTGCGGCGAAGGGTGCATCAATACGTTTTTTAAATGCAGGCGGTTATAATCCGTCGGATCGCTTGTTCCTACAGGACCGTGAAACGTAACTAAGCCCGTTTTTTCGTGTATAGCCAGGTGCAGCGCCGTTATATCGCTGTATCCGATAAATATCTTAGGATTTTTTTTAATCAGGGCGTAGTCAATCTGCGGCAAATATCGCGTGGCGCCGTAGCCGCCCCGAACACACCAGACCGCTTTAATAGCGGGATCGGCAAACATTTTATGAAGATCGTCCAGCCGCTCTTTTTCCGTTCCTGCTAGGTAGCCTTTCGATTTTAGGATATTATCTCCTGTTTTCACTTTCAGGCCCAAGCTCTCAATGTTGGCGATTGCTCTCGCCAGCGTTTCTGCGCTTACAGAACTGGAGGGAGCAATCATACCGACCGTGTCGCCTTCCTTCAGCCGCGCCGGTTTTAGCGTCTTTTTTTTACAGCCGAACAAATTATCTTGTTTATAATCCATTTGTGCGGCGACCGGTAACAGCGCCGCTCCTTTTAGCAGGGTTCTTCTTTGCATAACAAAAGTTGTTTGCAAAAATAACATTATTTGGATCACTTATTCAGCCGAATGACGATTTGGTAGTTTTGCGCGGTCGGCTTCAAGCCGTTTTTTGAAGCAGGCGCTTTTGCAGCGGCGGGCGGCGTAAGGACATAATGCAGGAAAGGAGCGGGCGAAGAAGCGTTTATAACAGATTTAGGAAGCCGGAAATGAATAAAAATATCCTTATGAAACATCACGCGAAGTCCGCGCGGCTGATTGGGAACGGTAAATTGCAATAAAGCTACAAGCCGTTGTGCTTCTTTTTCGCACTCATGGTCGAAACCGGAGATAATTTTAGTATCAATCACTTTTCCCTTATGGTCGACGGAATAATTAACGTGAACCGTGCCTTCTATCTGTCCGTCTTTAGCCGCCGGCGGATATTGTAAACGCGCGGTTATAAATTCGTTGATGGCTTTATCGCCTCCTTCAAAATGAGGTTTATATACTAATTTTTCTTTTTTTAAAGGTTTTTTCATAAAAAAGGTAATATGTTACTAGGAAAGGCGGCTACCATCCAGTATACGGAAACACATATAAAAAGTTATTTGACTTTTTATTTAGACGAAGGCGTAAACTTTGCGATTTCGTTTCCATCAGCGCTTAATATAACAAGCAAAGCGGCGTCTTTCTTAAAAGCGACTGCTTTACGCAATGTTTGCAGGTATTCAGATTCCAGCTTCATAATTTCGTTTGGATAACAGGCCATGCGCGTCATTGGGCCCATACTAAAATGTATGGAATCGTTGTTGGGCGTGTAAGAACCTCCATAATGGTTGCATCCGCTGTCCCCCCCAAAACGGTTGGAATCGGCAAAGCGGATAGAAATACGGGAACTATCTCCGATCGGGCGGCTATTCAATTCGGTTAGTTTCCAGGCCCCAGAAAGCCCTGTCGTTCGTAAAGGAGCGCCGGCAGCACTAACGGCAGAATTTTGTATATTAGACGAAGCATGGGGTGTTTCTTTTTTCAAAGTTCGTACCAGCTTATATTCTACTGCGGCAGGGTCGTTATAAGGGTTATTAATTTCATCTGCTTTCACCAACAGAATGTATGACGTTCCTTCCTGATATTTGAAACCTTTGATAGAAAACGGATAATAAGTCCATTCCAAACAGGTATCTTCCCGAACGAGCAGGCATTTATGCGGATCTCCCACGCCCGGACAATAATCTATTTTATCGGACACATAGAGTATCCGAATGGTTTGGGCGGAAGCGCTCGCGCCGGTTGAAAGAAGCATTAAAATAAAAGTGATATTTTTTATCAGAAGCATACGCTATGTTTTTAGACTTGTTGTAAACGTTTAACTTTTTTTATTAGTTCAAAACCCGCTTCTAATGTGTGGAAACTTCGGCGCCCTTCAAAAAATCAGGTTAAATTTTGGGGTAATCAAACGTCAACGTTTTAGGATGAAACATATTCCAGGAGTGCCAAAACTCCTGATATGCCTGAATAGGCTCTAACTGCCGTCCTTTCAAAGAGCCTGAAACGCATAGTCCCGTGGCGTCCCAAACAGAGTGAGTAGTTGCGTCTTCAAGGTGAACGCCGTCCGTCGCCTTCATGAAATGCAACGTTTTACCGTCCATACTCCTATTCCAGACGTGAAAAGTAGCCGTATCCTGTTCTATGGTCGCCATAAGCGGAAGCCCCGGTAACGAATCCTCGATAAATCGGTCCTTTGCCAGCTCATTCCAATCGTATGCTTTAGCGTCGCTTCCGTGTGAAACGCCGACTACCCATGATTTAAACTTCCAGGAAGCCGAGTCCCGTTTTTCTAAACTTCCTTTAATCGTTCCGTTGTCATAATTTGCTAAATCTTTATATTGCCGGTTAAAAAAAGTATCCGGCTGTAAAACGGACGAATTCGGATAGATTTCCAGCCAGGCCGCCAGCGTGGATTGGCTCGAAGGTATTTCATTGAGAACCATTCCCTTGAGCGGCCCCGCCACGGCTTCCCCCGTGGACTGTCGCCACCAGCTTTTAGTGGTAACGTCTTCGAACATTGCGTTGAAATGATCCATGCCGACCAAACGGAAGGCCTCATTTTTACCGTTTATTATCGGGCTAAAAACCCTGCCCGTCCGGCAAACGGTACAATAGGTAACCAGGATTGGGACGTTTCCGACCGTATCCCTGAGCAAATGGTGATAACCAATGAGCTGGATCGGATACGCCCGCGCTTGTCCGTTCACGGATAGTCCGATAACCAATTTATTACCGGCTATTTTATTGGCGTTAGCGTCGCTAAAAGTTTTAACGGTAGGCTGGTAAAACATTTTATCGGCCAGAAATTTGAAATTAAAGAAGTAAAAGACTGCCGTATAAAGCCCCAAAATAAGGAGTAATAGCGCTTTTTTCCAAACCCCGCGCTGTTGGAAAATACGATAGACAGGGTAAGCAATCATCGCTAAGAGCGCGAGCCTGAGCCATCCAATATTTTGATCCATCCAATATGCAAACGAGATGGTATTACTCTGTTGGCTGCCGGGAAATGGCATGATAAAATAAACCCTCGATATTTCAAATGCAAAAAGAGCCAGTAATCCGACTATAAGTAAAGTAGTTTTCAATGTTGCCAGTAATTAAAGGAAGTTATATAAATAAAACGGTATAATCCTTGAGTTTTAAACGCTTTTTTAATTTTGAATCCGGCGGCTTCGTATGTTTGTGTAAAATTTGGCGACGCTTATTTATCCCAAACAAAAATAACAAATATTCGAATGTCAAAAGAAAAATATAAAATCGACGAAGTTTACATCGACCAGTTTATCAAAGACGCGCTTTGGGAAGACATCCGCACGGGCGACGTGAC
>JBBRMZ010000153.1:0-11201 GCA_038230555.1 Chitinophagales bacterium | reverse complement strand
AGAGCCTCAAAACGTTCGACGCTGTAGCCCGTCATTGCCAAAAAACGAACAGGATTTTTTAACCATTGAGTATATTTCATCGTGCAAAATTATGAACTCTCGCGCGTATTATATAAAATCCATTTGACATAAACTCTAATGGTCTATTTACCGGTCGGAAAAACAGTAACGATCAACTCCATAAGTATTTCCGCCAATCAAATTTCAGCGTGGTGGTTCAATCCCCGCGACGCGACGGCGGTCAGGATCGGATTGTTTAAAAATAAGGGCGCCATGGAGTTTACGCCGCCTGTTTTGGGCGCGGAGAAGGACTGGGTGTTGGCGCTGGATAATCCGGATTATAAATATAAGCTTAAAAACTAAATTGAAGGTCCGACGGACGTTCGTATACAGGTTTAAAGGACTAAAGTTAGGTTTAACAAGTAGCCGACAATATGATGAAAAGTAAAATTCGATTTTTTCTTCCGTTCGTTCTATTCATTTTTAATATTAATTTTGTCTAAAAATTTAATAATGATATGGCAAAAAAATTAATCCGTTTTGATTGGGCGATGAAAAGGCTGTTGCGCAACAAAGCTAATTTTGATATTTTGGAAGGCTTCCTTTCAGAATTGCTGCACGATGAAATTATTATAAAACAAATTCTCGAGAGCGAGACCAATAAATCTGTCGAAACCGACAAGTTTAATCGGGTTGATATTTTAGTAGAAAACGCTAAAGGAGAGTTGATCATTATTGAAATTCAAAACAGTAAAGAATTTGATTATTTTCAACGAATGTTGTACGGCGTTTCAAAAATTATTATCGATCAAATGAACGCCGGGCAACCATATTCAGCCGTAAAAAAAGTAATCGCCATTACTATTGCTTATTTTGATCTGGGGCAGTGTGAAGATTATGTCTATCACGGATCCACTACTTTTACCGGCTACCACAAAAACGACCCGCTTTATCTCTCTGCAAAACAGGTTGAATTATATAAAAAGATCGCCGTTCAGGATCTTTATCCTGAATATTGGATTATTAAAGTCGGTAAATTTGAAAACAAGGTAATTGACAAACTGGACGAATGGATCTATTTTTTCAAAAATGCCGAGATTAGAAGTACTTTTTCCGCTAAAGGAATTAAGGAGGCCAATAAAAAATTGGACGAGCTACAATTATCAGAAAAAGACCGACAGGCCTACAATGCTTATCTGAAAGAGTTGCATGATATTGCCAGCGAAAATTATACAAAAGCGATTGATTTTCAGGACGCTGTTAAAAAAGCAATTCTTGAAGGAATGGAATCCGGTCGCAAAGGAATAGCAGAAACGGCGCTCCGCAAAGGTTTGGACATTATATTCGTCGCCGAGCTTACCGGTTTGCCGGTAGCCGAGGTGGAAACGTTAAAGTTAAATATAAAAAATAATCTCTTTTGTTATTACTTCTTTTCCTCCTCTAACGCTTCCCAATATTCCACCGCCCTGCGCGTATGCGGAATACAAATTGACCCGCCGACCAGATTTGCCACTGCGAATACTTCAAACACTTCGTCCTTATTGACGCCGAGTTCATAACAATTTCCGAGGTGGTATTTAATGCAGTCGTCGCAACGGAGAACCATGGAGGCAACCAGACCTAGCAATTCTTTAGTTTTGACGTCCAGCGCCCCTTCGGCGTAAGCCTGAGAGTCGAGACTCCAGAAACGTTTTATGACTTTGTTATCGTGGGCGAGGATTTTGTCGTTCATCCGGGCGCGGTAATCGTTGAATTCGCTTACTTCTGACACTTTTTTAATATTTATGAGTGAGGAATATTTTTTTCAGCGCAAATTTTAAACTCCGGCCTGGTTGCGGACGCGCCAAACGGACATGAGTAAACGGACGGGCAAAACGATAGAAGCGATGATGCTGCCGATGGCAAATAAAGGCAACTCTGTTTTAATATAGCTCCAAACGCTTTCCTGTTTTTCGATGCTGACGCCTTTCATAATATCCCCGGCAATGCTTTCGCTGGCGAGACGTTGAAAATCGTTGAGTTGAATAATAAGGCTCAAGGTGACCATCAGGCCGACCAGGATCATAGCAATCTTTACATATTGCCGGTAGGCCAGAAAAGTGTATTTTAATAAAAAAATATAACGGGTAAAGGTAATAAAGGCAACAATAAATACCACATTGGAACTGCTGAACGGGAAGCCGGGGGGAGGGAAAGCGCTCCAGATAGGGAACATAACGACGGCGACGGCCAGTCCCGTCGCAATCCACCAAACAACTTCTAAGCCTACTTTTGAATTCACTTTATAAAATGATGAATGATAAATGATGAATGATTATAAATGGGTATAAGTTATTTTTTTAGAAGGTTTGGATTCATAAGAAGCGCTTTTTGATGGAGTTCGAGGCCTTTGGGTTGATTGCCGGAGTTAATATAAGCGGAGCCTAGATCGTATACGCTTTGAGCGTTGGCAGGATCTAACTCGACAGCTTTGCCGAAATAGGTCAGCGCTTGGGCGTTGTTGCCGCTGATCCCATAAGCGACGCCGAGGAGGCGGGCGGTTGCGGCATCGGCGGGCACCATTTCGTAGGATTTATTTAAATAAGTAAGCGCTTTATTGACGTCCCCTTTTTGCTCGCCCCAATATTGACCGGCATCGCGATAGGCGACGGCCATATTTTTTTGGGCGTCGGCAAAGCCGGGCGACAGCGCGAGGGCTTTTTGATAACAAATGATGGCGCTGTCGTAGTTTTGAAGATAAAAATAAGCATTGCCCATCAATAACGGCGGTTGTTTATAGAGCGGATGGATTTCGGACGATTTTTGTAAATGCGGAATGGCCTGCCGGATCATCTCTGAGCGCTGCGGTTCGGGTAACGGATGGTCTTTATCAGTCGCTTTTTCAATCATTTTCCCGCCGGCGGAACACTGTACTTTGGCGCTGCCCGGCGAAGTTTCCACGTCAGTTGTAAATAAAGTATAATCGTCCTGCCAGACGAGATTGCGGCTCATGGTTTTAACGCTAAAAAGCAACAGGATGGCAGCAATAGCGCCCGTCAAAAGGCCCGGTTGCCTGGATAAAAAACGATATACGAGAACGGCGGCCAGCAGGCAAAACCCGACGGACGGCATATAAACAAACCGTTCCGCCATATTGGTCCCTACCGGGAAAATGATGTTGGAAACAATGAACAGGGTAGCGAAATAAAACAGGATGCTGAAACTTTCTATTTTTTTATCTTTCCAGCCTTTTATCGCCCAATAGATTAAAGCGCCATTCACGGCGACGCTCAGCCATACCTGCCAGTCGCCGAAATCCATGATCCCAACGGCGCGCGGATAATAGTCGTGGGTAAGCGGGTGCGGAAAGATCAATAAATAAACGTATTTACCCAGTGTAAATAGGATGGTTGCGGCTTTTTCGGTTCCGGAAAAAGCGATATAATGATTATCGACAATCTTTTGAAAAGGATCGTTGAGCAGTTCGCGTTGCTCGTCAGACGCGCCGCCGAACTGATTTTTGATCACATTAGCCCGAATAACGAGGAAAGCGAGCGTCGAAACGGCAAATGGGATCATTTGCTGAACGACTTTGCCGACCGTCGCCGACGTGAAAAAACGATATATCAGCGGCGTTGCGATCAAAAACATGATCGTATTTTCTTTGGACAGCAACGCCATGAAAAAAAGAACGCCCGCGATAACCTGGTTTTTAACGCCGCCTTTCTCAAAATAGATCAGAGAGTACCAGACCGCTCCGAAGCTGCCCAACAGCGCCAGGATTTCGTCCAGGCCTTTAATGTTAGCGACTGCCTCCGTATGAATAGGGTGGGCGATAAAAAGCAGAACAGCCAAAAAAGGGATAAAAATATTTGGGTTGAAAGCGCCGCCGGCGTTGTCGGCGATGGGAACAGGCCGGTAGCTAAATAATTTCAATAAAAGCCGGTACAGCAGCCAGCCTGTCAAAGCAAAGAGCAGGATGTTGACCAAGTGGCCAATCCAGGCTTTTTCTCCAAAGATTTGGTATTCTATAGCAAAAAGGACGAGCGATAAAGGGCGATAGCGCCCGCCGCTCACCAGGTTATCTTTACCCGCCTGTTTAAAAAAACCGTAAAAAGTATCGTATTGAAAAATACCCGGGATTCCCTGCGCGCCCTGCCTGGTGAACATGTTTTGCGTAATAACGATGGCGTCGTCCTGGGCAAAATCAAGAAAAAGGGTATTAGCATACAGAACAACGGCAAAAATGACGAGCGCGTAAGATTGCAGGCGCGTATTGTTCCAAAAAGAAGCGGTTTGCGGCGTTACAGGCGTTGCGGACTTTTGCGGTATGGTTTTTTTATAAATTGAATCAACACTAACAGGTTTTACTTTATTCTTTTTATTCGCCATGAACGATTCTTTTTGTTGTGTGGGCAAAATTCGTCAATTTTGACCAAGTTTAAACTATAATATTAAAATTTTTCAATCTAAAGCAGCCATTTCTACTTTCAGGACGTTAATTTGGCGCCGTCGTAAAATGGACGCCGTCCCGCAGACTGCGCTTAATAATAAAAATAACTCATTATTCATCCCTTTTTAAATCACCCATTATTATGATAAAAAGATTATTCTACTTACCGGCTTTTCTCTTTTTAATACAGCATGCCTCTGTCGCACAAGGCGATTATCACTTTGGCTTTCAGGCAAGCCCGTCTTTTAGCTGGATGACGACCGATAATCAAAAGATCAATGGGAACGGAAGTTTGCTGGGTCTGAAATTAGGCGTGCTGGTAGAGCGCCGGTTTAGCGATAATTACGCTTTTACGACCGGTATCGGGCTTCAGTTTAATACGGGCGGCAAATTATTATTCGACCAGCCAGGGAATTTCTGGAGTAATTCGGCGGCGGACGCCACGATCCCTTATACGTCAAAAGATACGTTTCAGATGGGAACAGAGTTAAAATATAACTTGCGCTATTTTGAAATACCGCTGGGGCTCCGTATGCGCACCCAGGAATTTGGCTTTTTCAGGTACTATGTAGAACCTGCTTTTTACTTAGGGTTCCGAACCGACGCCAAAGGGACCATCCGCAACAGTCCCAGGTTCGATCAGGAAAAAATCAGCATATCCAACGACGTCAGCGTGTTTAATATCGCCTGGGGTATCGGCGGCGGCGTTGAATATACCGTTGCGAACAACACCGCTATAATCGCCGGCCTCTATTACCAACAGGGATTTGCCGGGGTGCAAAAAGACGGAAACACGATTTATACCACCGCCGGCGCCAAACCCGACGCTTCCAGGGCAACCATTAATGCGATTACTATCCGGCTGGGGGTAATGTTTTGAAAAGCTGCGGGCGGTAAATTAAACAAATAAAAATGCCGCTCTGTTATTGTAGAGCGGCATTCTCTGATGCGTCGGTTATCGTCTTCGCCAAAAATTTGAGATAGTTATTCTTTATAATATCAGAATATTTGCCCTTTATTTTTGAATCATTACCTTGCCGCGCCATTTTTCATGGGTCGCCGTGTTGACCGCTTCCACCGTGTACAATCCGCTGGGCCAGCTACGGGTATCCATTTCATACGACCCGTCGGCGCTTACGGAGCGAACTAATGCCCCGACGGCGTTAAATGCGCGGATCTCATGCCTGCCTTCGGAAAGTTCAATCCGGAAATATTGATCGGCGGGATTGGGATAGAGGTTCGCGCCCGTTCCCGTGTCGGTATTGATTATGGATAAAACGGATCCTTCCACCCAATTATTTTGCCTTTTTTTGCTACCCATGTTTCTTCCCGAGACAAAAATGCGGGCCAAGTCGATCATGTGGCGCGCCTCCGAAGAAGCGGGATTACGCGCCGCGTCCGGTATGGAAGCGATTGGTAAAAACAAGGTTTGCGCCAGCGTAATATTTTGCGCCCGCAGCGCGGCCTTGGCCGAGTCGTATTGTGGCGCCAAATCTATCAGGACGCCGTCGACCATAACGGAAGTTGGCGAAATCGCGGCGCGTCTCGAACCGGCGCTGAATTTAGCGGAACCGGTAGCGCTGGAGGGAGACGAAGTAAGCGAAGTTGGTCCGCCGTCCACAAGTTGCGACGGACAATCAAGCGGTCCAAAATCGCATTGAGGAGTGGATTGCGTGGCCACATTGGATCTGTCCAGCGTCATGTTATTGAAAATATGGCAAAGAAACGAGTATCCGCTCTGTAAATTCCAGTCAGAAGACGGAGCCGGCGAACGACATCCCAAATTGTTGCGCCACTGCCAAAGATTCTGGCGCGCAAAGACGGTTTGGATATCGCTTCTTTGCACGTAACAAACGTCGAACAGTTTATCTCCTGAATTATTGCTGAAAAGATTGGGAAACTGTCCGCTTGCTATATTTGTGTTGTCAATGGACAGGAGAACGTCGGTACCGTAAACGCCCGTATGGTTGCCTTTTAATGCGCCGCAAAGCATTAAAAAAGCTCCATAGGGTTTGCCAAACAATCCCGTGCCGATCATGGTAACGCCTGTCTGACAACCGCTGATGACGCCTCCTTTCCCTATAATAAAATTGTTGGCGCCGTTTCTGCCGTCGACTCCGTAGGTGCAATTTTTTATTACTCCGCCCACCATGCCTGGAAAATCCACATTGTTTAAACGGACGCCGGTTAACGGCCGACCCCAACCGTAAGGCTGATCGCCTGTGACGGTAGTGTTAGTAATGTAGGCAGTAAACATATTGCTCAAAGAAATAGCGACGTTTTCAGTAGGATTGGGATATGCATTGGTATTGCCGTCAAACAGGCAATTCGTAATCTGGGAGTCATTGCCAATATGGTCTGCCGTAACTCCGTACACGCAATTGGAAAAATGGCAGTTGGAGATAAGATATGCATTGGGACTGTTGGTAATCCATGCTCCGGTCAGTAACCCGGTAAAATCGCATCCGGTTGCCTGTGTTAGCGCCACATTGTCGCTGTACAAGCCGATGGTTTCAACGGTTCCCTGAAAAGCCACATTGGTCGCAGTAAAAGAGGGCGCATTATGCACTTTTATTAGGGTATTCCCGCCCGACGCCACCAAACAATTGGTCAGCGTGAAAGCGTGACCGCTAATATCCAAGCAGTTACTCGCTCTTAAGGATTGTTGAGGAGGAGCGTTCAACTGAATTAACCGATGCGCTTTGTCGTACCCGTTCAGCGCCCAGTCGCTGTTCAGTGTTAATTTATGGCCATAATCAAATTGAAAGAAACCGTTGCCAGAAAAAGTAAAATTGCCGTTGACGACCATCTCGCCGCCGGCTTTTACCCAAACGGTCGCCTGACCGTTGGGCGCCTGCCCGTCCCAGAGTTGCAACATCGCGCCGGCGTCAATAATCAGTTTTCCTCCGCTTTCGACGGTCAGCGCCGAATATTCTGAAATCCGCAAAGTGTCTCCGGCAAATAAATGCACCACGCCGCCATTTTTGATCACTATATGGGCGCCCCACATGGCGCAGGCGAATCCTTCGCTTTTGATATTCACCACGCCGCCACTGTCCACTTCGAGCGTGGAGTTATTTTCCACGACCAAATCTCCCTTTTTGTTGACGTCAATTTCGCCGCCCTGCACAATATGAACGGTGGCGGTGTTGTTGAGCGGAATAGCGCCCTGACCGATCCGCATCTCTCCCAGATTATTGATATTGATAACCGCGCCAGACGTCGGCGTGCAACCAGATCCCGGGCCGCCCACCGTGAGCAAGTAATCGGCATTGACGGTATTTACCGGATTATTCTGATCGGTAAAATTTATTTTTCCCGATCTATTCACCCATAATTTGCCGTTGTTTTGAATGGTCAGATTATAATTGATGGTATGGCTGACATTTGTTGGAATCAAATTTCCGGGCGACGGCGCTGTATAAATGTTGGAGTTGACGCCAAAATTATACGTTCTATTGTCTAGCGTCCCATTCGGCAAGCTAGATAGCCCGTTATAGGGAAGCAATTCGGACAGCAAAAATCCCGTGTTGCGATAAGAAAAACTCACATGCTGCTGATTGTCGGGGCCGGATATGGAATCGTTCAAACCGGTAGCGATATCCTGCGAGCCGCTGCGGGCGCCGTCATACGATTTAACCTTGGTCAGTCCGGCGGTAGTTACTCCCGATATGTCTGAAATAGGAAGGTTCAAATTATCCAAAAAGGGTTGATTTTTTATTTCCAGCGCGCTGACGGCCGGAATAAAACAAAAAAGCGGGTTGACGGAAGTAAAGACGGACGGTATGCTTTTCTTTCCCAAAGCGGTAAATCCGCCCGGCGCCGTATCCAAAGGTTTTGAATCCGAAACAGTAATAGAATAGTGTTGTTGATGAGGGATGCTTATAAGTGCCACCCGGGTATAAGAAGTGATGAAACCATCATAAATTTTTCCAACTCCTCCTTGAACGGGTAAAGACCATATCGAAGCAAAAGCATATAAATCAATGGAACCAAAACCATTAAAATTTTGATATATATCAATGGCGACGGTTATAAAAGGATTAAAATTGGCTAGATCCAGTAAGCTGCCTTTTCCGTAAAACATGATATCTCCGGCGTTGAATTGTTGCTTTCCCGTGACAGAACCATTGGTAATCGCTTTAAAAACACATTTTTGCAAGGCGCCGTCGCCGTTCATTCCCTGATGTTCCAGTTCGTTTTGAAAATTAAGATGCCCTGCCGGCGCATAAGGATTGGGGTCGTTTGCTTGGTAAATAAGCATTTGCGTGGCTGCCGGACTATGAATCACGTCAAAAGAAGTTTGTAGTTTAGCGTCAAAATGACGAAGCGAGGTAAATCCGATGTGATACTCTGAAAAATGTCGAAGAAAATGTTGAGTGCCCAAACTTATATTAGCGCCTTTCAATGGGGCGTCGTAAGCAATAAATAGCCGCGCGTCGTGACCGCCGTTTGCCGCCGTCGGATTGTCTTTTTCCATATCCAACAAGGCGTATTTCCCAATAACGCCGCCCATGCTGAAGCCGATCACCACGTTCTGCTCGGCGCTCCCGTTGGCGCGTTTCATATCGTTCACTTTTTGGAGAATGGCTTCCAGCAAGTAAGCGTTGCGTTGAATATAATCCCTGCCTTGATCGGTCTTATTTTTGTTCCAGTCCACAAAGATTAAATCATAGCCTGCATCGCGGAAATCAATACCTAGTTCGTTATTATTTGGAGTCGCACTAAAATTTATTGCATCCAATATAGTTTGAAAATTAACGGAATTATGATCCATAGGCTCAAATCCGTCCAATAAAATTAAAGGCTTTCTTATTTTTTTGTCGTCGCAGGCAAAAAATACGTCAATATCCACGCTATTTACTAATCCCAAATAAGATTTGGAAGCAGTCACCGGAATCGTAATATAATGAGCGGCGTCTTTCTGATATCTAAGCCCAAGAAGAGGTGCATTTGGGCCAAGCACTGAATTCAATAATCCCGTTACTTGTACTGAAAACTGGGTTCGCAATATCTTCCCATTGGACAGAGTGTAAGAAAGAATTACTTTTTTGGTCCCCGCCGTCGAATAATTTACCGAAGTTGTTTGCCCTACAGTATAGGGTTGGCTTCCAAGCCCGTCTCCCCAATCGATGGAAATGTTTTGCAAAGGCGCGGTTCCCCAGTTGCTGACTATGGCGCTCGCCGGCAAAATAAAGGACGTGGTTCCCGTCTGAAAAACGGTATCCTGAATGGCGGCGGCAAAAAGCGTGTCTTCTAAATATAAGTTGGTAGAAGCGAATAGGCCGTTTCCAAATAAGCTGGTAAGAGTTGATAGGCCGTTTCCAAATTGCCTAATCTGCCCGCGGGCTGCCGCGGCAGGATCAAATTGGTTGTAGCGTTGCGCCAGTAAATAAATAACTTGGGCTCCGTTAATCGTTGCGCGGTTATTATATACTAAGTCCGGATCGGGCAAGCCAGACGAGCCGGTATAACTTGCGGCGGACCCCATAATATACATCGCCATATATTTGTTGAAATTCATGGTCAGGCTGTCCGCCAAACGGGAACCGTTGTAGTCCTCAATGTTGATTAAGCGCGGCGCGCGCTCAATCAGTTTCCCCGTGGTCGCTCCCGCAGTAGAGACGAACTGAAAAGTGGATTGGATCTGCGAATCATAATCGCCGCCGCTGTCCACCACCGTACTGGTCTGAGACATGGCAATGGCTGTTAGCAGCATAGCCGCCGCTAAAAATAAAGATTTCATAAAGAAAAAATTTACTTGATTAAAAAATTAGGAATGGTTATAGCGTTCAGTATTTTACTTCAAATTGACCTTCCGTAACTTTTATATTTTCATTGCAAGAAGTACCATTGCATTCGAATTGGAAGATTCCTTTGACAATTCTTTGTATAGTATCTACCGCAGTTGTTTTTATAAAATTCAATTTAGTGGTATCCGTAAAATAGGCTCCACAAAGATCTCTGCTATAAATCTCATTATATTTAAGATTTGTATAACTATTGACTTTTAAACCAATACGATGTAGGGTAATAGATTCGTATGAGAGTGAATGTATCGGACTATCTCTTATATCCCTTCGGGTGATGATGTCTATCGAATCCAAATAATAATTCTGATAAACCCAAATTAGAGGCAATCCTCCCAAGTCGTTAACTACGCCTGCGGGCGTCCACAACTTCCCGTTTACTTTGCAGGAAAAAGAGTCCTGAAATTCGGTCGGCGTTTTGTGACAGGAAATATGAAGGAAAAAGAAAGCGATTAGATAGAAGTAAACGCGTACTTTCATGACAATGATTTTTTCTGGTTTATAAAAAAAGACGGCAAATTAAGGGCGGCTTCGCTCCATACAGACAGAGAAACGGCAGGCCCCTTGTTTTCAAACAGAAAAACAGGCGTTAGAATTCCCGCGAGCTCGCGTCGGCGAGGAGAGAATTCAGGCGACGTCGCTAAGGAGACTGGGCGGCGGTTTGAAAAAATAACCGATAAAAAGGAAGTAACAGGGAACTAAAAAAGGAGAAATCGCTTTTGTTAGCGGATAGCGGATAGCGGATAGCGGATAGCGGTTTTTCGTTTCACGAGTTAACTTTTTGGCGTGGTTTAGGGATATTAACAATAAAGCCGGAAGCGATCTCTGTTGCGAAGGGGTTAAGTTTTGATTAACCTTCTTTGTATATGCAAAGCTAATAATGTAATTTTACAAAAGCAAATTTTTTATTGAAAACAACAGAAATATTTCTAATATTTATTTTGGGCAGAAACGACTTT
>JBBRMZ010000152.1:0-11378 GCA_038230555.1 Chitinophagales bacterium | reverse complement strand
AAATCTTATCGGGTGAAATTGTAGTTATTTAGCTACAATCGTCATGGCTCTTCTAAGGGGATTTTTCAGCATTTACCCATTTCCGCTCCATTTACCATTTACCTTTTTCCATTCATCATTTACAATTTACAATTTACCATTTACAATTTACAATTTAACATTAATTACCTAATTTTGCATTTCACTTTCTAAAATTTCTTTCCAGCAGAAACAATTGACCAAACCTCCATGCACGACCTCGGAAAAATAGCCAGAGAACGGATATTGATACTGGACGGCGCCATGGGCAGCCTCATCCAGCAATATAAACTGACCGAAAACGAATTTCGGGGAACGCGTTTTGCCGGTTTTCATAAAGATATTCAGGGCAACAACGACTTGCTCTCCATCACGCGGCCCGACGTGATCGACGCCATTCACCGCGCTTATCTCGAAGCGGGCGCCGATATTATCGAAACCAACACATTTAGCGCGACTTCCATCGCGATGGCCGACTATGACATGCAGTCGCTGGCCTACGAAATGAATCTTTGCTCCGCGCAGATCGCTAAAGCCGCCGCCGCCGCTTTTACAGCCCTGACCCCGAAAAAGCCTCGTTTTGTAGCGGGCGCTTTGGGGCCGACCAATAAAACGGCGTCCCTTTCGCCGGATGTCAACAACCCGGGCTACCGTGCCGTTACGTTCGACCAGCTCAAAGACGCGTATTATGAACAGGTTTCGGGCCTTATGGACGGAGGCGTGGATATTTTACTGGTGGAGACCATCTTTGATACGCTCAACGCCAAAGCAGCCCTGTTTGCCATCGACCAATATTTTGAGGACCATCCCGAAACGGCGCGGCTGCCTATCATGATTTCCGGCACCATCACCGACGCCAGCGGACGGACGCTGTCCGGGCAGACGGTGGAAGCATTCTGGATTTCGATTAGCCATATCCCCCTTTGGAGCGTCGGCTTGAATTGCGCGCTCGGCGCGGCGGAAATGCGCCCTCATATAGAAACTTTGTCTAAAATGGCGACCTGCCTTGTTAGCGCGTATCCCAATGCCGGTCTGCCAAATGAATTCGGCGAATACGACCAGACGGCGGAAGAAATGCAGGTCTTCATCCGCGACTTTGCCGCCAGCGGGTTTCTGAATATTGTCGGCGGCTGCTGCGGCACCACGCCCGACCATATCCGGTTGATGTCCGCCGCCGTCGAGGGATTGCCGCCGCGCAAAATAGCCAAATCAGCGCATTATACGATGCTGAGCGGGTTGGAGCCGCTGATCATCCGGCCCAATACCAATTTTATCAACATCGGCGAACGAACCAACGTCACGGGCAGCAAAGAGTTTTCACGCCTGATTAAGTCGGGCGATTACAACGCGGCCCTTTCCGTCGCCCGCCAGCAGGCGGAAAGCGGCGCCCAGGTGATCGATATCAACATGGACGAGGGATTGCTCGATTCAGAAAAAGCGATGGTCGATTTCCTGCACCTGATTATGGCCGAACCCGACGTTGCCCGGCTGCCCATCATGATCGATTCCTCCAAATTCGAGGTGATCGAAGCGGGCCTCAAATGCGTGCAGGGGAAATGTATCGTCAACTCCATTTCTTTAAAGGAAGGGGAGGAGAAATTCATTAAGCAGGCCAGGATCGTCCGCCGCTATGGAGCCGCCGCCGTCGTCATGGCTTTCGACGAAAATGGACAGGCCGACACCATCGAGCGCAAAGTATCCATCTGCGAGCGCGCCTACCATATTTTGGTCGACCAAGTCGGTTTCCAACCGGAGGACGTTATTTTCGATCCCAATATCTTTGCCGTCGCAACGGGCATCGAAGAGCATAATAAGTACGCCATTTATTTTATAGAAGCCTGCCGCGAGATTAAAAAACGGCTGCCCAAAGCGAAGATCAGCGGCGGAGTGAGCAATATTTCTTTTTCGTACCGGGGGAATAACCGCGTGCGGGAAGCCATGCACACCGCTTTTTTGTATCACGCCACGAAAGCGGGCATGGACATGGGCATTGTGAATGCCGGCATGATCGAAATCTACGACAACATTCCGAAAGACCTGCTGACGCTGGTCGAGGACGTTCTGTTCGACCGTCAGGAAAACGCGACCGAAGCGCTCACCAATTACGCCGAGCGCGTAAAGGGCGGCGGCATGGTCGTACAAAAAGACTTGGCCTGGCGCGAAAGTTCGCTGGAAGAACGCATCAAATACGCGCTGGTAAAAGGCGTGACTGATTTTATTGACGAAGATACGGAGGCGGCGCGGCAAAAATACCCGTCGCCGTTGCAGGTCATCGAAGGTCCGCTGATGGACGGCATGAACGTGGTCGGCGATCTGTTCGGCTCCGGAAAAATGTTTTTGCCCCAGGTCGTGAAGTCCGCCCGTGTGATGAAAAAATCAGTCGCTTACCTGACCCCGTACATAGAGGCGTCGAAAGCCAAAGGCGCCCGCAGTTCTAAAGGCCGCATTTTGATGGCCACCGTCAAAGGCGACGTGCATGATATTGGCAAAAATATTGTCGGCGTGGTGCTCGGCTGCAATAATTTCGAGATCATTGACATGGGCGTCATGGTACCGGCGGAGAAAATCCTGCGCACTGCCCGCGAGGAAGGCGTCGATATGATCGGCTTAAGCGGTTTAATCACTCCATCGTTGGACGAAATGGTCTATATCGCTAAAGAAATGGAACGCCAGGGCATGAAATTGCCATTACTGATCGGCGGCGCCACGACGTCCAAAACCCATACCGCCGTAAAAATAGAGCCGCATTATTCCGGTCCGGTCGTCCACGTGCTGGACGCTTCGCGGAGCGTTTCCGTAGCGAGCAACCTGTTGAGCAAAGAGGGAACCACGCGCGTCGATTTCTTGCAAGCGCTGAAAGACGAATACGTGCAGGTGCGCGAACTGCGCGGGAACCGCAAATCCACGAAGAAATACCTGACCCTGAAACAGGCGCGCCAGCATAAAATGCCGTTGGACTGGGCAAACTACGAGCCGCCGGCCCCGACTTTTCTTGGCGTTCGCGCTTTTGAAAATTATCCCCTTGCCGAACTCAGAAAATACATCGACTGGACGCCCTTCTTCCAAAGCTGGCAACTGGCGGGAAAATATCCGGCTATTCTGACCGACGAAATTGTCGGTAAAGAAGCAACCAAACTACTCGCCGACGCTCAACTTATGCTCGACGAACTGATTGCGGGAAACTGGATCAAAGCGAATGGCGTGATTGGCTTCTGGAAAGCGAACCGGTCGGGCGACGACGATATTCAACTGGAAACCGCCGACGGCAAAAAAATCATGCTGCACCACTTACGCCAGCAAAATCAGAAAGCCCCCGGCCAGCCCAACTATTGTTTGAGCGATTTTATATCGCCCGCCGGTTCCGGCAAACAAGATTATATCGGCGGGTTCGCCGTCGCCGCCGGAATGGGAATCGAATCCTGGGTAAAGAAATTTGAGGACGATAACGACGACTATAAAGCGATCATGCTCAAATCCCTCGCCGACCGCTTCGCTGAAGCCTTCGCCGAGCGGATGCACGAGCGCGTCCGCAAGGAGTTCTGGGGTTATGCAGTTGCCGAAACCCTGGGCGAAGTGGACCTGATCGAAGAAAAATACCAAGGTATCCGCCCCGCGCCCGGCTATCCCGCCTGCCCGGATCACACGGAAAAGAAAACCCTGTTTGAACTGTTGCAGCCGCAAACCGCTGCAGGTATCGAATTGACCGAAAGCTACGCCATGTATCCCGCCGCCGCCGTCAGCGGATGGTACCTGTCGCACCCCGAGTCTAGATATTTTGGCCTCGGCCAAATTTCCAAAGATCAGGTCGAAGATTACGCCGACCGCAAAGACATGGGCGTCGAGGAAGTCGAACGCTGGCTCGCGCCGGTTCTAAATTACGACGTCTAAACCCTAACCGTCAGCCATTTACCATTTACCATTTATCATTTACCATTTACCATTAATATAAAATGATTGCTGTTACGGGCGCTTACGGTTTCATCGGTAGTTGTTTAATTAGCCGCCTCCAACAAGCGGGCGTCGGCGAGATCGTCGCCGTAGATGATTTCTCCGACGCGGCGCCGGCGAAAACTGCCGGGATGCACGCTTTCCCTAAATCTAAAAACCTCGAAAATAAAGCCGGACTGATCCGCGTCGAGCGCGACGCCTTTTTTGACTACCTGGAAAAGAACCGCGAGCAGATTCATTTTATTTTCCACCTCGGCGCCCGCACCGACACCGCCGAACGGGACTATGCCGTGTTTGAACGCCTCAACGTATTATACACAAAAAAGCTTTGGGAGGCGTGCGCCCGGTTCTCCATTCCCTTGATCTACGCCTCCTCCGCCGCGACTTACGGCGCCGGCGCTCTGGGATACGGCGACCAGGATCATACGCTTCCAGACCGCCTGAAACCCCTGAATCCGTACGGCGCTTCTAAAAATGACGTCGACCGGTGGGTTTTGGCGCAAACCGCCGCGCCGCCTTTTTGGGCGGGCTTAAAATTCTTCAACGTATACGGCCCCAACGAATACCACAAAGGCCGCATGGCCAGCGTGATCTTCCATTTTCACCGGCAGATCCTGGAAACCGGCAAAGTCTGCCTGTTCAAATCGCACCGCCCCGATTACCGCGACGGCAGCCAGCAAAGGGATTTTATTTACGTCAAAGACGTCGTCGAGGTATTGTTTCACCTCTATACGCAAAAATCCGCCGTTCCATCGGGTATTTACAACGTCGGCTCCGGCAAAGCCCGTAGTTTCAACGACCTCGCTGACGCCCTGTTCAAAACCCTGAGCCGGGAGCCCATGATCGAATATATCGATATTCCGCTGGATATCCGCGACAGTTATCAGTATTTCACCGAAGCCGACATGGATAAATTAAAATCCGCATCCGCTTACCCCAACGAATTCCGCTCCCTTGAACTCGGAATCCAGGAATATATATCCGGATACCTGACTGCTTTTACTTATTATTGAATTTAATCTATTCATTTGCCTTAGCCTGTTATTCTATTCTGGAAAGAAATAAAGGAATTTGAATATTTTACCCTCTTTTAGATAGAAAATTAGATTACCGTCATATTTTCGGTGGTATACATAACAAATCTTGTCAAATTCGGCGTCCTTTGAAGCAAGTTGATAGGAATGAGGAAACTTATTCTTGAGAACATTGGAATCTTGTCCGACCTGAATATTTAAGCGCTTTAATGGAAAGGCGCTGTCATATACTTCATAAACAAACAGTTTATTGTATTCAAAAGTAAAGACAGATTTACCATAATGATAATTAATCATAGGAACGCCTTCAAACTCGTCCATTCCTCCTGATACGACAGAATCAGGTTTTCCAAATACTTTTAAAAATTCCGGTAGCGTATCATTATCTACGCCGTTGATATTAAACGCGTCGCCTGAGACTGAATCGGGCTTAATCGGTTTGCTGATAATTCCAATCGACGTTATACTTTTATCGTCAACAGTTTTCGGCGGCGGATTGTCCGAAGCGCAGCCGCCAATTGCATATATACAACCCAGAATAAATATTTTAACGACGGCAGATTTAAAGAGTGCATTCATGATGTCGCATATAGAGATCATAATTAGGCGCTTGTTTTTAAGCCGGTAATATATGTTTTGTAAGCGCTGAACGAAAGGGGCAGCCCTAACATCGTGATCAAAATAAGCGCTCCCTTCAGCGCTTTCAGGGGATTTAACTTGTTCAAAGGCGCGTGCGGCGCGGCGCTCAATTGCAACACAACGAGATTCATCACCATCCAGATAAATAGCCCGTAAAGAATCGCTGTAACGATCCGGTTCTTCGCGAGCAGAGGGATTTTGGGATATATCCAGAAGAAAAAGAAAGTAAAGGAAAACGCGATCAGGTAATGTAAAAACAAGCCAAGCGCCATGACGCCCGCGCCCGGGTCGGTTAGCGCCGCCGGACCGTAAATCCCGGAAGCAATATATTTCAATATCCACAACGGGTTTTTGCCCGTAGCGGTGTAATAATCCACAAAAGCGGAACTTATATCTAATGTCCCTGCCAGCAGGCCTGTCCATAAAATGGTTGGTAAAAGCGCTCTCTTGTTTATCATACTTACTTATTTAGTTTGTTTCGTTCTTTTATTCCGCTTTGATATTCCATTTCACAGCGCCGTCCAGTTTTCGGACGTCATTGTTCAGTTTCATGGTTTTAATTTTTAAATAGGTTTAAGGTTTGTATGCGGGCTTGGGCGGGTTAAAAATAAGGAGAAAGCGTGAAATTGTAAGAATAAATAAAAGCCGTTATGGAAATTTTCCATAACGGCTTTTTCATATAATAAGGATGATTATGCGAATAATGGGTTAAAAAATCCAAAAAGTCCTCGGGGATGATAGACCCGAAAATCAGAAGTGGATACAATGGGAGCATAGCCTCTTTTATCCTGAAAATCCCGGCCCCGACGCCCGTTTGTCCTCAGCAGCCATTTGTTATCCGTCACCCCCCTAATTCACCTTCAAGCCGTATATAAGTCGTACACAAGCCGTATATGCTGCATACCTGAGTCGGGTCTGACTCCCCTCGGACAGTAGTCAAGTTGAGGAGAGGTCAAACTAAAAGGGTCCTCAAAAACGCTCTATTCAAAACGCTTTATAGATAGAGATTCAAAAAAGCAGACCGGTGTTTGTCCGCTTTTGCTAGTTTTAACCAATTATTCGCATTAATTACAAAAATGGCAGGTTGCATAAATTATTGACAATGAACCGAACTCATCATTCATCATTTATAATTCATCATTACTTCCCGTATTCCATCACCATAAAAGTTCCCGGAATCATCGGTCTTCTTGGTTTAGGCTTTTCGGCGGTCGGCGCAGGCGCCTCGCCCAATTGCGCGCCGATCAGGAAAATATGGCCTGTTTTCGCGTCGTAGGCGCAAGTGCGGAGCGAAGGTTCTGTTTTAACGGTTTCCATTACTTTAAACTCCGTCGGCGAAGCGGCCTGCACGAGCGTGATAGAGCCTTCGCCATTAGAACTGACAGCCAGCATATCCTTGGTGTCGAAAATAGCCCCGTCGACGCCTTTGCCAATCGGCGCGGTTCCAATTACCGTTCCTTTATCAGAATCGGAGATTACGAATACTTCATTATGGCAGGCGCTATACAACCGGTGGTTTTTAACGTCGAAGCCCAGGCCCGTAGGCTCTTCGCCGCCTTCAAGTTTCCAGCGTTTTTTAATATCAAGGGTTTTACTGTTAAAACCGACAATTTCTGATTTGTCTTCGAGGTTGACAAAGATCATACCCGCATTGTCGGAAGCGGCTTCTTCCGGGGCGCCGCCGAGATCGGAGGTAGCAACCACTTTATCGGTGGCAGCGTCAATGACGGTCATACTGGCGGAGCCGTTATTAAACACAAAAACCCGTTTGGAAGGCGCGTCATAGAGTACCCAGTCCGGTTTTTTACCAGCCGGGATTTCGCTCAATACTTTATAAGTATTAATATCAAAGACTTTAACAGAACTGGTCCCGCCGCAGGTCACATAACCTTTTCCGGTCGAGCCGGCAACAACGATTCCGTGGACGCCTTTGGTATCTTCAATAACGCCTACTTTTTCGTGCGTATCAGCGTTCAAAACCTCTACCTGCGTTCCGTGGGAAACATAAAGGCGGCGATTATCGCTGTCCACGTAGACATAATCCCAGCCGCCGACCCCGCCGATAACGGTTTTCTTAATCAGATGTACGCCGGAAGGATTTTGGGCTTTGACGGTCAGCGCCGACAGGCAGGTTAACGCAAGCGCGTAACCGAATTGTTTAATCGTTAAATTCATGATGCTAAATAATTGAAATGATAAGGTGGAATGCAAAGGTTTCGTTTTAGGGCGGGACGGCGCGGTTGTTCGCCGGGCTGCACGGTTACTTTTCTTTAGACGGGAAAACGATAAAAAACTTTTCAAAGAGTAGAATAATTTTTATGACCCCGCAAAGATAGTTCAAAAACGTTGTTCCGGGCTTTGGCCGTTCGCCGCAGGTGTTATATATTTGTTATTGTTTGGCAGGCTGACTGGTTTCAGGACTTTCAATAATTATTGAAAATAGTAGGTCGCCTCGCCAACCGATTTGTTCTATTTTTGTTCTGTTGATATTCCATTATACCGGAGGCAAAAAGCGGAACGCTGAACGCTGACGACTGAAAGCTAAAAAATGACTGTAGATACCCTGCTGGAACGCGCCCTGCAATCCGAGTTTCTGACCGCCGAAGAAGGCGTTTTCCTGTTTGAACAGGCGGCAACCACCGAATTAATGTACGTGGCACACCGTCTCCGGCTTGAAAAAGTCCCCGGCAACCTTGTGACCTGGATCATCGACCGGAACTCCAACACAACCAATGTCTGCATTGCCAATTGCAAATTCTGCAATTTTTACCGCCGCCCTGGTCACGGCGAATCATACATCACGACTATCGACGAATATAAACAAAAAATAGAAGAAACGTTCGCATTTGGCGGAGAACAGTTGTTGTTGCAGGGCGGCCACCATCCCGATCTTGGCCTGGCTTATTATGCCGATCTCTTCGCCACGCTTAAAAAACTATATCCTCGCCTGAAACTGCACGCCCTGGGGCCGCCGGAAATTGCCCACGTTACAAAACTGGAAAAATCAACCCATTATGAGGTGTTGAAAACGCTGAAAGAAGCCGGACTGGATTCGCTGCCCGGCGCGGGCGCTGAAATACTCGACGACCGCGTCCGCCGCCTGATCTCTAAAGGCAAATGCGGCGCGCAAGAATGGCTGGATATAATGCGCGCCGCCCACCGGTTGCGGCTGACCACCTCCGCCACCATGATGTTCGGACATATTGAAACCAACCTCGAACGGATGGAACACCTTGTCAAAATCCGGGAAGTCCAGTCTGAAAAACCCGCCGACGCGAAAGGATTTTTAGCGTTTATCCCATGGCCGTTCATGGACGAGGGAACGCTGCTGAAAAAAATAAAGCGCGCCCGTAATACCTGCACGGGCGACGAATATATCCGCATGATTGCTCTTAGCCGGATCATGCTGCCCAACGTCAAAAATATTCAGGCGTCCTGGCTGACGGTCGGCAAGCAGGTCGCGCAAGTTTGTCTGCACGCCGGCGCCAATGATTTTGGCAGCATTATGATTGAGGAAAATGTAGTGTCCGCCGCAGGCGCCGCTTTCCGGTTCACGTCGGACGGCATCCAGCAGGCCATCCGCGACGCAGGATATATGCCGCAGTTACGAAATCAACAATATGAATTCAGGGACGTCCCCGCTCATATTTTGCAACAGCAACTGAATCATGCGACGATGATTGTGGATTAATAAGCTTCATTTAATACGAGAAAACCAATTTCTCCGCCGGAAATCCAAACAAACACTTTTCACGGATCAGCGCGGCTACTTTTTCAGGTACCATTGCTTCCCAGCCAGGTTCGTCGTGTTGTATCAGTTGCAATACCTGTTTTGAATAAATATGCAGGCGCTCTACGCTGAAATGCTGGATTTCCACGATCTGTTTGCTGTCGATCAGGTGTTTATAGAGAAATTTGACGCCGTCCGGCACGGGGATATTTTCAGCCCGCATGAGTTCGTTGCTGCCTTCCTGCAACATCGGGTACACATAGACTTTAACATTTCGGGTGAAGAGCTCGCCAAAAGCGGTCAGCAGGCGGCCGTCCAGGTTTTCATAATATTTATCATTGATGATGTCGAGCAGATTCTTAACGCCAATCACCAGGCCAAGCTTCGCTACTTTATAGTCGGCGAGGTAGTTGATGAGTTTTTGGTGCTGTTCGCAATTGGTCACCATCACCGTCTGTCCGAGGGCGCAAAGCAGGTCGGCGCGATCCAGGAAATCTTTCTCGTCCAGGGCGCCTTCCAATTTGAGGTTATCCATCGTAATCTCCGTCAGCAGCATTGTTTTCTTAGCGTCCACTTCTTTTTCACGGCGAAACTGTTCCCAGCTCGTTTTGATCATGTCCTCATTGACGAGGGTTAGCGGGCGAAAACTGCCGCGCACCACCAGCACGTTCTTTTTATAGAGTAATTCGGAAGCGTGAATATTCCTGCCGTCGGGGCCAAAAATGGCCACGTCGCTCAGATGATGCTTTATCATCATTAGACTGACCCAGCGGTTGTCGAGGTCTTTAAAATCCGGCCCCGTCACGCGGATCATATCGATTTCGATCCTGCCCTGCAAACTATCCATGAGGGAAACTAATAACGTTTCCACGTCGCGGAAATAGCGGTAAACGCCGTAGATCAGGTTGACGCCCAGAACGCCGATAGCCTGTTGCTGAAGGCGGTTATCGTTGTCGAGCAGTTTAACGTGCAGCGCAAAATCGTTGGGTTTGCCGTCCGGCTCCAGTTGGAAACGGACGCCCATCCAGCCCTCGCCCTTAATGGTTTTCGTATAGTTGAGCGCCGTCACCGTATCCGCGAACACGAAGAAATTAGTGTCGGGGCGCTCGTTTTGCAAACGCGCTTCCATAAGATCGTATTCGTGGTCGAGCATCCGGTAGAGCCTGCTTTCGCAAACGTATCGGCCGGTGGGTTCGGGGCCATAGATCTGATCCGAATAGACCTTGTCGTAGGCGGACATGGTTTTGGCGATGGTGCCGGCGGCGGCGCCTACCTGGAAAAAATAGCGCGCCACTTCCTGACCGGCGCCAATCTCGGCAAAAGTGCCGTAGATGGCGTCGTCCAGGTTAATTTCTAGCGCTTTCTGTTCCGTTTCGCGGGCCTGCCGGTGAATGGTTGCGCGTTTCATATAGCGATTTTTTTAGTCGTGTGTGGTATATTTTCTCATAGCCCGGACGGGCGGATCAGTCAAATTCGATAATTCCCGGATTTCAATATCTTTTATTACACTACTATACACTTTTCAGGTTTTTAGGATTAGTATATAGGGTTTTATTATAAAGTTTAAAATTGTAAGAATTAAGTCCGTTAACCGATGTATTCGGGTTTGAAGTTTGTCGTACCCGTTTCTGAAAACAGAAACTGCTCTGGCGCCGTGTTTTTTAAGGTTTACAATTTTAATTTCCTCTATTTGCAATCCTTCCCGGATCGACAAACTGTAAGCGAGGGCCACCACGCCCATCATTATTTGCACTTTTTGCCGTTCTTTAAGGTTCAGGTCTTCCAGATTGAACCCGTTTTTCTTGATATGGCCGAAAAAAGTTTCTGTATTCCATCTTTTGCGATAATAATCGCTTACGGTCCGGACGTCCTGAACAGGCGAAAGCGGAACCACAAAATCGTCTCCCGTATTTGGTTTTGCCCCCGATCGTTTTTTAGCGGTATTGGGCAAAACGGTTAAATAAAAAAGCTGTTCTTTGTAAGTAAAAGCGCATTGAAAAAAGCCTTTT
>JBBRMZ010000151.1:0-11498 GCA_038230555.1 Chitinophagales bacterium | reverse complement strand
GATGCGCCTTTTGCGGATAAGGTTGACAACTTCGTTGGGCCAGATATTATAGCCCACCAGGTCGCCCAGGCAGTAAATGGCGTCCGGCTGTTGCGAGTCAATATGCGCCAGGCAGGCTTCCAAAGCCGGCAGGTTCGCGTGAATATCGCTAAAGAGCGCTATTTTCATAAGAATGATTTTTTAGAATGGAGCAATTGATAAATGGGAATCGCCAAAGCCGCTCCCAGGATGGGCGCCAAGATATAGATCCATAAAAATTCCGTATGGCCGGAAATCTGGGCGGGCCCTATGGAACGCGCCGGGTTCATACTCGCCCCGCAAACACGCCCAAAAACCAGCGCTTCCAGAAAAACGGCGCCGCCGATGGAAATTCCGGCAAACATACCCTGTTCTTTGCTGCCCGTCGCCGCGTGGATAATGACGAACATGAGAAAAAAGGTCAATATAAACTCTAAAAAAAATGATTGAAGCGGAGTGCCGGAAGGCAAAGTTGCGCCGAGCGTCGTATCGGAACCAAACAGCAGGCGAAGGGTGGAACTGGCCAGCAAAGCGCCCAAAAGTTGGCTGACGATGTACGGAGCGACCTGTCTTGGATCAAATTTTTTTGCCAGCGTAAAAGCGATCGTTACTGCGGGATTGAGGTGTGCGCCAGAAATATCGCCCACCGTGTAGATCATTGCCATGACGATCAGCCCAAACGGCGGCGATCCCAAAATGGGTAATGGCGCCATGCGTTTGTATGTTAATAATAACGGCGCCCGTGCCAAAAAACACGAGGGCAAAGGCGCCGATCAGTTCTGCGAGATATTTATTCATGCGGTTAAAGCGCTTACGGTTTTTGTCCAAAAACGGTCACGCTGTATATCCCGGTTTAGCAACAATTGGACTGATCTTTATAAGCGCCAAATAACTGATTCAGACAAACCTGCGCGGCTTTCCACTCAAGGGGGTCGATACAATAACATACTTTAGCGCCTTCGATTTCTCCTTTGATTAAACCGGCTTCTTTTAATTCTTTCAGGTGCTGGGAAACGGTGCTTTGCGAGAGCGGCAGTTCTTCCACTATATCGCCGCAAAAACACGTTTGTCTGCCCGCGAGCAAATTCAAAATAGCTACCCGCGCCGGATGCGCCATGGCTTTGGCATATTTAGCCGCCCGGTTTTCCAATAAACTAAACTCCTGTGATTTTGTCAGTCCCATATTAATCGCAAAATTACGATGATTAATATTAGAAAGCAAATATTTTTATAAATTATGCAAATAATGAGTTGAAAAAGTTCAAAAAGTGCTTCGGGACAATAGACCTGAAAATCAGAAGTGAATACAAGGAGAGCTTAGCCCCTTTCATCCCGTAAATCCCGACCCGGACGTCCGTTTATCCTTATAACCATCCGTTTTCGTCAACCCCTTGAGTCACATATAAGGCACATATAAGTCAGGTATGAGTCATGTATGATTCATATATGAGTCATGTATAAGTCATGTATGAGTCGTATGAGTCATGTCTAACCGTCCCCACAGATAGTAGTCGATTTGGGGAAAGGTCAAACTAAATGGCGCCTCAAAATCGCCGTTTTCATCATGGTGTAGAGTTGGAAATCCGCAAAAGGTAGCCCGGCATAAAACCGATATTGATGGTTTTTAACTCATTATTCGCATATTTTAAATGGCGCTATTCAATTATTTTGGAAAGAAAATTTAGCGTATTGTTTTGTTTTCTTACCTTAGTGCCTGTATGAAAAAGCTCGCTTCCATCTTTTTATTGTTCAGTTTGCTGTATAGCGCTTTCGGCTACTACGGTTTGCTGGCTTTTGAAAAAGTGCAGGCGTCGGAAATGACGGCGGCGAATTAGGACGAGGCCCAGTATAAAGTTATTAAAATCCCCGTTTCGGCATACGTTCACCTCGAAGATACGGATTTTGAAGAGACGACCGGACAGTACGAATACGAAGGTCAGACCTACAATATGGTTAAACAGCGGCGTGTCAACGATACGCTGGAAATATACGCCCTGCACAACAATCCGCCCATTGGTATTATTTTGGCGCACGAGAAAGACGAAATGGTGGTCCGGTACGCGTTGCACGGCATGAGCAGCCAATTGTTCGTTTCCAAATATCAATTCTACTTACCGAACGAAGAAGAATTGAGAACAAAATTAGCGTATTTACTCCAACAACCGGAATGAAAGGGCAAACTCTGTAAGCGGAGTTTGAAATATAAATAACAGCCGTTGACGATCCAGATCGTCAACGGCTGTTACCCATTCTATAAGAACTTCCCTCAACAATTCACACAACACACCGCAGGCACTTCCGTCAGCAGCGACGTCCGTAAAATACGCCGCTTGCCGAGGTCGGTCGTTAGCGGGCGCGGGCCTTGCGTGTCAGCGGGCGCGGCGGCGGCTACACTGGCGCGGGTCGCTTCCATCGCCTGATGCGCGTTGGCGACGTAATTTTTAAACGCGTTGAAAGTAGGCACGGCGGCGGCGGTAGGGTGCGAATACGTCCGGTTTTGGGCGTTGGCGGCGCCGTATTGCCGTTCGCCGACTAAAAACTGATCATAGCCGGGGAAGAGTTCGACGACCAAGACGCTGAGCGGGGCGTCCAGCGGCAGGCCGTAGAGCGCGAGCATATCATCGACTTCCGCGTTGGTCCAGCCGGCGCTTCCCTGGGGCGTGGCGTCTGATTTCAGGTTGTATTTCAATTCAACGGCGCCGAAAACCTGGTCGCGCAGGATGACGAGTTTGCGGTCGGCGAGCAGGATATTGCGTTCGTCGCTGTCGTCGGCCATGCGAACTTGGGCGTAGAGGAGCGCCCAAAGTTCGGTGCGCGGCGGGTTCAGCGTGACGTTGCGCCCGTCAAATACGGTCTGCGCGTAGGGGGCCGAGACCCATATATCGTTTTGGTCGCGCTGCGCGACGGCGTAAAGTTGCGGGAGCGGATGTTGGACGCCCGTGTTGCGGATCGGCCTGCCAAAGCGGGCGGCCGCGGTGGACCAAGGAATCTTATGGCCGACGCGGAATTCGTAGGTGAAAAATCCGAACATTTCCAAAGATTCGGGATGCAAACCGGGCGGGGCGGGAACCAGGAAATGCACTTTGCTGTCCTTGGCGGGGATCATTTCCTGCATGGCGTTCAGCCCGGCGCCGTCGTCCGAGTTTCCCGGGCTGATGATCCGGATAGGTTCGGGCGGAATGGGCAGCGACGGTTCCTGCGGGGCGATCAGCAGGTCGCCTTCCCAGCGGGCCAGCAAAACGTCCGGGCCGTAGGCCAGCATTCGGGCGTAATAAACGTCGTTGGAGTCAAGCGGCGGCTCAGCAAATTCGATCCAGAGGTATTTTTGCCGGTTTTCGGTATTGGCGTAGGGCTTGTCGCGTATGTAGCGGCTTTGGGCGATCCCGGCGGCGACAATTTTCGGCGTTTGCGCGGGCGCGTTGGCAACCGGCAAATGTAGGTAAAGTGTCAGGTCGTCGTCCGCGGCGGGCGGATCGACGTTTTCTTTTTTGAAATGCACTTTCAGGCGGTACGACACATAGTATTCGGCCGGGAAATCGGCCGGATCGGCGGGTTTGGGGTCGAATCCGTCCAAGAAGCAGCAATAGGTTTGCGAGCGGTCCGATTGCACGAGCGCCTGGATATTGATCGTCCGTTTCCATTCGAGGTCGCCGACGTGTTCTTCCTTCGCGGCGAGCAGGACGGCTTCATTGGTCAAAACGTCTTTAGCGGCGAAGTCTTTCAAAAAAGCGTCGCGCGAGGGTTCGCCGACGGCTTTCATGGCGGCGCGCAGGGTAATTTTCCTTCTCCACATCTCGGCGCTGACGATTTCCGCGCCGTCCCAGCTCCAGTCGCGGTCGACGAGGAGGGTAACGGGGACGATCCAATGATTCAAAAGATCGGCTTTGGTCGCGAAGGTAATGCTCGTATTGTCAGGCGCGGCGCTGTGACGGATGGTGCGGGCTGCGCCAAATTGCCAGCGCGTTCCGGCGCGGCCGATCAGGGAAGCGCCTTTGCTATCGGCGCCGACGGATTCCGCCAGCCGCTGCAGGAGCGTGGGAATCCGGTCGTCGGGCGCGAGGTTGGCGACGAGCATGGTCGGCAGGTTAGCGACCACCGCAATGGGTTCTTCCGGCTGCATCCACAATCCACGGATCTGCATGACGTCGCCTGTCGGTTTGAAGAAATTTTTCTCGGAGGTCGAGCCGCGCCGCGTGATAAAAACGGAGGACATGCCGATCAGGAAAGTCCGGTTGGCGCCGGTCGCGTCCACGCCGCCGTAATAATCGGGCCGCGTTTGCGTCAGCGGCTTCATCGTGATCCGCACGTCGCGGGCGGTCGGGCAGACCAGGTCGTTGCGGTCGTCGATATTGGTCTTGCCGGAGGTCGCAATCCCCAATTGCGGCAATTCCTGACTGCCGACAAACTTCAGTTCGTTGGCGTCGACAAAGGTAAGCGGAATATCGAGCCGGCCGTCGAAGCCGCCGGGGAAACTGCGCGTCGTCGTATAGAGTAAGGCAAAATTATCCTTAGGGTCAAGTTTGCGGATGGTCGTATCCATCCCCAAAGCGCGGATTTCGACGATCACTTCCACGCGGTCGACGTCGGGGTCGAACAGTCCCGGATCTCTTTTGATAAGCTGAACTTTCGTAACGGGATCCACGCTGTTGATAATGGCGTCGGCGTCGGCGATCAGAGAACCAACCGGGTCCGGGTAGGCGCCCGTGAACAAAACGCTCGGATAACCCAGGCGCGGCCTTTGGACGCTCACTGCGGCGCCTGTAAACAGGTCTGTATCCTTAGCTGGAAGCGGCGTAACAAAATTCAGGCTTTGCGGGACGACGTACCGCACAAAATGGCAACCGGCCACCGGGGCGACCCCGTCGTAAATGGGGTTGTCGCCGACCGTCGGGCCGCCGCTCGTCATGTCGGCCATGCGGACGCGAAATTCATAATCCTTGCCGTAGCGCAAAGGCACCTGGTCGAGGCCGACGGCCTGGTAGTAGGTGTTTTTGGTCGCTACTTTCGGATCGGGGCGCCCGTCGGGAAATTGGCTGGGAATAGGACTAAGATCATTTTTGGCGGCCTGGTCTTTTTTGAAAATGGCAATGGCGTCCTCGTCCTGTAAGACCATGCTGTTTCCGATCCATTGCGAAAAATAGGAAGGCAGCCAAAAGTCGCCGTTCAGAGCTGCGTCAAATTTCGCGGGATACACTTCCACGCCCATTTCTACTTGTTCGCCGGTCGCGCCAATTTGCGCGCCGCCCAAAAATACGTCTTTCGTGTATTGGGCTTCATTCAGCGTGACCCAAGGAAGCGGAGGCGCCGGAGCGACTGTTTTCGGCCGCGCGTCCACACGGTATTGAAAAACGCCCGTCGGAGCGTCGGCGCGAACGCCCGGGGTTTCAGGATTTTCGCCGAGTTGGCGCGCGTGCCAGGCGGCGACCTGCTCGTCGTCCCAGCCGAGGCGAACGCCGAGATCGTTCACGACAGGGTATTCGTCGTCCTGCGTTTCTTTCAGGGCGTGGCTCGAAACGGGCTGGTATTGGTGGACGATCTTACAAAATCCGTCGTCGTATTCGGCGGCTTCCCGGAACATTTGATCCAATAAAGCAGGCGACGGCTGCGCGGGTTCGCCGGTCGCGGGCGGCAAATTATTGAGCAAAACGGGAAATAGCACGGGCGCCAGCAATCCGCGCGACTTCGTCAGGTCGAGCGCCGGGATGCGGGCGGCGTAGCGTTTTACAAAATTAGCGCCGTGCGCCGTATAGTCGCTTCCGGGTTCCAGATCAATATATAGCCATCCGCCGCGCTTAAAATCGCCGTCGGCGAGATCAATTTGCAGATTTTCATGGATGAATCCGCACTTTTTAGCGATCTCTTTATGGCGTAGGCAAAAAGCGAACACTTTCCCCCAGCTTACGTCTTCCGTGACCCCGGCTATGAAATTTGGATCGGGATCAGGATTTTTCTTGACGGCGCACGCATATTCGTCGCCCGTGACGCCGATGTTTTTATCGCGGGGGGCGATGAAATTGAACGATTGCCGGTACGTTTGCGGCAAATATTTTTTAACCGACTTCAACGTGGCAGATGACGAGCGGTCTGTTTTAACAATATTAAATCGCCCTTGCAAGTCTGTAAAAATCCCTTTCGCGTCGGGCGTTACGACGGCGGTCGGCAGCGCGTGCGCAGTAGCAGCCAGATCCAAACGCGGATAATCGACGAGGGAATTGACTACCATCGCGCGCAGCCGGAGGGCGCTGTTCACCCACGCAGGCGACAGCGCGTTGACGTCGTCGTCGATCAGCGGATTATAATTGCGCACAATGATCAATACATTGAGGAACAAACTTTTCCCAACCTGTTTTTGCGGGAAAGCCATGATACTTATTCTTGAGTACATTGGTAGGTTTTTTAGCTTTCAGCCATCAGCTTTTAGCTTTCAGCCGTTATAGGATATTTTTTATTATTAATTGATTATACGGATTTTCTTCAGTATTTTTTTCGCTTAAAAGTCTGGAAGCTGATTGCTGAAAGCTGAAAGCTGACGGCCCGCTACGCGATCTGCCTCGTCTCCTGCCAGCGTTCGGTATCGTGAAAATCAATCACTAAAAAGACGCAAACGTCGATGCTGAAGGTAACCTGAGCGATACAATCCGTCCGCCTGTCGGGGCCCGACAAGGTTTTATGGATTTTCCCGCTTGCTTCGATCTGTATGGTGATCGTGGCCAAGCCGCCGAACAATTCCGCCCTTCCGCGGAACAGCAGGAAGGCGCCGATGGTAATCTGCGTCGTATCCAGCGAAATTTCGATCCCGGCGGAGTATTGAACGCTGACGTTGCCGACGACCGGAATGCCGACCATGAGTTCGATCCCAAAGCCCATTTTCATATATAAACCTGGCCCTTTGACCGTGTCCGCGCTGATGCGCATCGTGATCATGCCGACGGCATAAACAGTAGCGGCGGCCAGGCTGACGCACATCACCTGGATTTTTGCGCCAAACTCGATGAACGCGCCCGCGCTCAGTCCCGGTAATCCTGTAGGCGGGATTGGAACGGCGAGGTTGAAATAAACGCCGAGTTTCATGTTGGCTTCCAGCCGCAGTGGCGTGGTGGGGCCGTCCGCGTAAGCGGGCGGGAATTGAAGCACGGGAATTTCCTTGTCCGCCTGGAATTTATACTCCCAGTTGTTTGGGCTGTTGCTGAACAGGATTTGGAGGCCTTTTTTGGCGATCTCGGCGTAATCGGAAGAAGTTCCGATCACTTCGAGAAGTTCCAGAATATCAATGATGGGTTTCAGGTCTTTGCCCGGAACGAGTTTCGGCCCTTTGAATTCGGGCGAAGCGCCTTTCTGGGTATCGAATTTCCCCTGTATCAAAAACAACCGCTCCATCCCGACGAGGTCGACCACCATCGTCACGTCGTTCATTTTGTTGACCCACTGATTGACTTCGCTGTTGAGGTCGAACTGTAGGGCGCCGCTTGCGGCGACTGATTTATCGGGTTTCGTGGCGGCGTACTCCACGTAGACTTTCAAGATTTTGGGGTTATCAATGAAAACATAGTTGAAATTGTCCGGGAATTTTTGTTCCAGCGATTTCAGCACGTTGGTCGCCGCCTTGTCCACCATCTGGTATCCCTGATCGATGATCTTGGTCGCGCAACCCGCCGCGTTCAGGTCAATGCTCTGGAGGTCGCCGAGGTTCGGGAAAACGCCTTTGGAGTTCATGAGGTGGTAAGCGTCGCCGAGGTCGGGTAGCGTACTGTGGAGTAAATTTTCGCCCGCGTTAAAAAACGGGTTCCGGTACAGGACTTTCTGGGCGTCCGTGTTTTGCAGGAAGCCGTATTGGGTCAGCCGGTCTGTCGCCGCTTTGAATAATTCGGACGGGACGGCTATTTCTTTGGGGAAAACATTGTTCAGGTCGTCCGTCGTTCCTAAAACGCCGGAACGGACCAGTTCCACGGCCGTATCTGTGACCGGCGTTACCTGTGTGGAGGTTTTATTATGCGCGACGAGGCTCCAGCTTCCATCTTTGGGCAAAACGGGGTTTCCTTTGACGGCAGTCACAAAGACGAGTTTGTCGTGCTCGTCGAGGCTGTGGTTCACTTCCACGCGGTGGGCGCGCATTTTCTGCCCGCTGCCGTTGACGTCCAGCATGCTATCGATCGGGCCGCCCAGCCCGTTTTGCAGGTCGAGCAATTCCGCAAAATCCTCTGGCGGAATAATGATCCCGCGCGGGGCTTTCTGAAGATAGCCGGTCATTTTTTTACTCGCCGTATAACCGCCCGCCGGGACGCCATTTTTTTTGGTCGTCCCTTCTATATCCGTTAAAAGCACATCCGCGTCAAAATCCACGCCGATCAGATTGACGTCCAGATTGACGCCGCCGGGCGGGACGGGTATGGCCTTGCCGGTATTTGGGTCGACGTACATCCCGGTCGTTTTATGCCATGTTTTGATATAAGGCGCCAAGTTGTTTTCGACAATATTTTTGACGTTGAACACGCCGCGCGCCAGCCCGGGATGAAAGGTATAACCGACGCCCGGCTCGTCTTTGGTTGAAAAATCATAGACGCCGTCGCTGTCGGCGCGCCAGCCGCTGTCGACGCGATATTCAAAACCAGTACTGGCGCGGTACATCGTAATGGTCCGGACCACCCGGATTGCCCAGGGATAAATGAGGCTGCGCACCTGTATGACCTCTTTGGCCGTTCGGCCCCGCCAGACGTCGAAAATCGCTTTAGACGTTTCGGCGATGGCCGCCTTGTCGTTCAGCCAGGCGCTGAACACCTGCGCGCCGTAGCCCGTAAAATCGTACCGTTCGAGCGGGACGCCGCGAACGATCAGCGCGCCGGTATCAAATTCGCTGTTGAAAATATCGGTTACGGTCGCCCCCAGCGGACTCCAGACGCCGGAACCAAAAACAGGTTTCACGTTCGTTTCCTGAAAGGTCAGCCCTTCAAACGCACGGTTATTCTGGTCGGGGTTGACGGCGCCTATGGTCGAAATTTGGAAGCCGACGGAAGAGTCGTTTTCAAAAACGGCATGAACCAGTTCGATCGTCGCTCCTTTGCCGTCGGGCGGAGGGGGCGTATTATTATTTTTTTGATCATACCGGGCAAGCGCGACCATGCCGTTGGGCAGCGTGAACAGGCTCCACGCTTTGAACTTCATATCTTTTTTATACTGTTCGACCAATTCTTCGGTGATTGGAATGGGCGCGATGGCCGTCGGCAAAAGTCCGTTGTTGCCGATCAGCGCGGGGATACCGTCATCGTCGTAGCGCAAAATCCCGTAAGGCGGATCGTTAGCCGCATTAAAAGGCGCCGTAATGTTGAGCAGCGGCTCCCAACTGATCTGCGGCAGCGTCAGCACGCGCACAAACCGACTGGCCGCCACCACGTCCATTCCCCGGATGGCCAGCGAACCTGAGGCCGGATCTGCCGCCCGCACGTCAAAGTTTCTGCCGAAAATGAACTGCTCGTTCACAAAACCAACGTCCACGCCCAGCAGGTCGGCGTTCGTGCTGACGTCCAGCAGAGTAAACAAGGTTTTGTTTTGAAAACCGCCACGTCCGACCGTAGACGCCATATTCCCTAAAGCGGGCAAAGCGGCCGGCTGATCGGGAACCCCCGCCGCGCGGTAACTTTGAAGGGTCTGGGCTTTTTGCCGCTCTTCGCGCCGGGCCCCGCGTTCGTAAGCAAGGTCCTGGTTGGCGTTCAGGTCAAAAGAAGCGTAGGGAGATTGGACAGTTTCGACCACAGCCGCCGCTATTTGCGATTGAGCGGCAGCGGGAATATTCCCCCAGCTAAAATTCACTTTGGGCGACTCGTCGTCCTTCCAGTTCATGGCGCCGACCAGTAATTGCTGAATAGCCTGGATCGGAATTCCGCCTTCTTTCCGGTATCTCTCGTATTCTAAATAACGGTTGGTAAAAATGGAGAGGTCGGCAGCGTAGGGATCGGGCAGCGTGGGGAGATAGGCCAGCAAACCAAAGGATTCGATCAGGATCGCCGCTGAAAAAGTTGCCGCGTCGGGCGAGGGATCGACAGACGGATCAGCATTAGCGAATTCCCCCGCGAGATAAAAACCGGTAACCGGCGAAACGGTCAGCAGCGCGTTGTTGAGAGCGATCGCCTGCGGTTGGAAGCGGACAATATTGGTAAGCGGGTTGCCGCTTTTATTATCGATTAATAAATTATTATCGTAAAGGATCGCCAGCCGGAGCGCTTTCGACCAAGAGACCAGGCTCAGCGTTTGTTTGCTTTTAAGCTCAAAAGGTTTACCGGCTACGTTGACCGGTTTGTCGATGGCGCCGACGCAATCCGCCGTAGAAAGCACGGATTCCACGCCCGCCTGTAAACACGTATAGAAAAAGAAAACGGAATTGGTATAATGCAGGTCGATGAAATTCCAGCGTCCGGCGGAGTTTTTCCAGAGGTTATAACGCCCGTTGGCGCCCGTCCCGTCCGCAGAAAGGTCGAACACAGAAAGCAGACCCGGCTCCAGCAAAATCCACGCTTCCCGCAAATTCACCCGGGATCGTTGAAGTAAATGAACGTCCTGTAGTCCCGTCCAGTTGGCCGACAAACCCGGACCGGTATGAACCAACATGCCGCCGATCCCTTTCGCTTCCAGCGGATGGTTGATGTCGATCGCGGCGGAGACCAGCGACCACGCGGATTGCACAACCGGCGCGACGCCTCTGATCGGACAAACTTTAGATTCCGCGCCGCTTGCGTCGAACGCAGGCCGCTCGCTTCGGTAAGGCAGACAAACGCGATGCGACGCGGCAAGGTAAAAAGCGGCCGTCGAGGCGTCATAAGTAAAGTTATCCGGCTGACCGTAGAGCGTCCAATCGCCGCCGCCCGCCGCCGTTACCTTACTTCCCGACGCGCTAAACTGAAGCGTCAGCGTTTTTGGCAGGTTTAGTTTGGCGTCCCGCGCGTCCGCGCCGGTTTCGTCCGGCGAAACGGAAACGTCGACCGGCTGCAACAGATCAAGCGTCAGCGTAACGATTGTTCCTGCCGGGACGATCATTTTCCCGTTAACGACCGCAACGGGGTTTGTAAAATGTATATTTCCTCCTTTGAGCGTCAGGCCGCAATATTCGGTATCCGGCGCCGTCGGACAGAGTAGTTTTGCGTCGATCCAGATCGAAGACGCCGGGATGGCGTGGTCGCGCCCGTGCGAGAAAATGGATTGCAGCCACGATTCCCGCACCGTTAGGATCAGCGAAGGCGCCGCGGCCCCTTGCAAGAAAAGTTGCACGCCGGGGATCGTATAGTAAAAATCCCACCAGGTCCTGCGCCCAAAGCGGTCCGTCAGCGGGCCGACCGTTTTGCCGATCTTCGCGCCGCGCGCCCAATCCGGAACGCTGCCTGCGGCCGAAGCCTCCGAAAAAGGCGTATCCCGACGGAAAGCCCGGACGCCCGCCGTAGGATCCAGCGCGGCGGCCTTTTTCAGGGCGTCAATCAGCGCCTGCTTGTTCGCGT
>JBBRMZ010000150.1:0-11510 GCA_038230555.1 Chitinophagales bacterium | reverse complement strand
GGTAATGCAACTTTGAATCGCAGCCAGTCCGAACAAACAAAACAACCCGTATCGAAGCGTTTGTTGGGGCAAATATTTTTGCAGGATCATATTCTAAAAATGAAAATTATAGGTGACCGAAGGCAGGGGCGATCCCAGCAGCGACAAGGAATATGCCTGTAGCGGCTGGTCGCGTTCCTGTTTAAAAAACACGGAGAACGGGTTTTTACGCCCGTACACGTTATAGATCGAAAAGGTCAGGCTCGAATGGTACCTTTTAGTCCGTATTTCGCCGCGCGCCACGGTGTAGGAAATGTCCATCCGGTGATAATCGGCGATCCGGTAATTATTGCGGGCAGAAAAATCAGGGTATAAGCCGTCGGCTCCGATCAGGTAATCGGAAGTGGCCGCCGTAATAGGCCGTCCGGTCGAATAAGTAAAAAAGACCGCCAATGTTTGCGTTTTTCGCACCCGCCAGTGCATTTCGGCGTTGACGGTATGCGGTTTATCGTACGCCGCCGGATACCAGTTTCCCTGATTAATGGTTTCTTCCACATAAGCGCCTATCGTGCGGCGAAGCGTTCGCGCGTAGGTATACGAAAGCGATCCCGTCATCGCGCCCTTGTTCTTTTTCACAAAAAACTCCGCGCCATAAGCCTTGCCGACGCCCGACAGCAGTTCTGTTTCGAGGTGGTTATTGCGGAGCAGCGAGGCAAAATCTTTATATTCGACCGTATGATCCAGCCATTTAAAATAAGTTTCCGCCGACGCTTCCCATTCGTCGCTTACGTTTTTGAAATACCCTAAAGAGAAATTGTCCGACCGCTCCGGCTGAATATATGGAGTACTAACTTGCCAGACGTCCACCGGCGTGGAGGTAGCCGTATTGGAAATTAAATGAATGTATTGAAACAGGCGGTTGTAACTCAATTTGATGGAAGCGTCCGGCGCGACGACGTAATTGAGCGCAAATCGGGGTTCCAGCCCACTATAACTTTGCACGGTTTGGCCGTCCGCGTAGGATGTGACGCCGACAATGTTGGTAGAATCTCTCAATTGACCGGGAGCGTATTGATTAACGCCGGCAGCGCCCAACTGGCGGTAAATCGTGCGCCTTAACCCCAGGGCAACCGACCATTTTTTACTCAGTTCTATATCGTCGTTGATGAATAAGGAAAATTCGTTTCCTTTGTCTTTATTAATCGAGCCGTAACCGGCGGACTGGGCCAAAGTGGCTGTGCGACTGTATATTTCAGGATGCGCCTCATAGAGCGACCACTCAAATCCTCCGGTCAAGGTATGCCCTTTAAAAACGGTGGCCAGAACGCGGTCTTTCACACGAATATGTTGCAACCCGTTCTTCAGGTTATAATTAAAAAGGGTATCCGGCGAGTAGGTCTCGTTACGCATATCGCCGTAGCTGGCCGACAGCAAATTATTGTAACCTGACCCCAGGTTTTGACGGTATTCCAACCCGTAAAGCTGCGTTTTCCAATTGAAACCGTACGCGGTGCTGTATTGAAAATGGTCGGCGCTTTGGTAGGCCGAAACCGAGAGCGTAGCAGCCGGAGAGAAAACATGCGTCAGTTTGGCGTTCCAGTCCGAAAAACTCATCTGGCTATGGCTGACGTTGTAGTCGTTGACTTGTTTTAATATCCAGTCCGAATAAGTGGCGCGGACGCCGATCAGAATGCTGGTCTGGTCTTTCACGATCGGCCCTTCCACGGTTAATCTGCCGGAAAACGGACCGATCCCGCCGTTGTATACCCATTTTTCTTTATCGCCTTCCTTCAATTGAACGTCGAGGACTGAAGAAAGCCGCCCGCCAAACTGCGCCGGAATCTGACCTTTGTAGAGGTCTACTTTTTTAACTACGTCCGCGTTGAAAGTAGAAAAGAAGCCGAGCGCGTGCGAAGAGTTCAGCAATAGCATACCATCCTGAAGGATCAGGTTTTGGTCGCTGGCCCCGCCCCGAACATTATAACCTGCCGACGCTTCGCCGACCGCGCTGACGCCGGGCAGCGTTAGCAAACTTTTAATGACGTCCGCTTCGCCCATTAGAGAGGTTGCTTCTTTGATCTGTTTCGCGCTGAGTTCGAGCAGGCCGATCTGCGTACTGCGTATTTTGCGGTTCTGCGCGTCCCGCACAGTGATCTCCTGCAACAGAACCGAGCCTTTAAACAGCGGCGCGTCCACACGCCCGTCGTTAAAAACACGAAGCGTCAGCGTTTTTGTATCGTATCCCGTCGCGTCGATCTGTAGTTTGCGGAGGCCAACCGGCAGTTCCAGTTCATAATCCCCGGCGGCGTCGGTAGTCGTGTTGACGCCCGCCGCGTCCGACCGGATGATGGCGCCGACGATCGCGCTATTGTCCTGCGCGTCCGTTACGCGTCCGGTAATTTTCGCTTTTCCCGTCTTACTGGCCGCGTCTTTGGAGCCGACCGCAAGTCCCTGCGCGACGACTGCCTCGCGTAAAGCGCGCCGGTTTTCCCAATACGCCTGTCCGTACCGCTCTTTTAAAGCCGCTTCTTTTGCAATGATGATGGAATACCGATCGTACTCGAGAAAACCCAATCCGAGGGGTTGCAGCAGCGTATCCAGCGCCCGCCGCAACGTAATATTTCGAAAAATGGGGCTATAGGTTCCGGTTCCCAGCCATTCTTTTTTGAAGAAAAACCTGGCAGAATCTTTTTTTTCCAGATCGGTCAGGATTTGTTCGACGGTCTGATCGCGGTAGCTCGCGTTGACGATCCGGTCTAAGGGTCGCTGCCCTAAAATTTGGAAAGAAATGGCGCAAAACAGCGCCGACAGAATAAGCGGGCAGAGGATTCGGGTACGAACTGGAAACATATCGGGCGTTGTAGTAAAAAATACCGGCTAAAAGAACGCTAAGATAGATATGTTTTTAATAATTGGAGTCAATTTCTTTGAAAATGGATAACGTCTGTTCCTTCGTAATGAATCTTGGCATAGTAATTCCCGACAACTGAATCTTTGTTAATAGTTGCGCTGATCGTCAATTGATCGCCCTTAATATCAAATTTAAATTTTTCCGGAATGACGTCTTGAGTAGCTCCATAGAATTGTAGTATCCCCTGCGGAACATATAATGAATCGGAGTCAATCACATGATAAGTTTTGTTAACGTTAAATGGGCCCGCTTGATAGAAAAAATCTTTTGAACCCTGGTCGGCAACAATGCCATTTTGCGTAGTTGTATAAAAACTCGTTGCGTAAAGCGGCGGTGTATACTCTACGGTATTTAAAGATAATGAATTGTCGTCTGCAAATTTGAATAAACCGTATGTTCTTACAGTGGTATAAGTATTTCGTTTGAAAAGAATCCGGGGAATGGAGTTGAGCGTATCTTGTTGAGTACTTTGACCTTCTAATTGCACGTTTAGCATTTTCCATTCTCCTATTAATTCTTTAGCCGGGTCTTTTTTGCAGGCAAGCAAGGTAATAAGAAAAAATGCGAAAAGCAGACGAGTATTTTTAATAACCATATTCGAAGGGATTATTTTATCATTGTCTAACTGAGGCGTTTCCATGAAGACCAAACTCTTCGTTAAACGCGATCTTCTCCGCTAAGATTCGTTTACCTGATTTTTAACAAGCGCTAAAGAATCAGAACTGTTTTTTTATTAATCTTAATGCCTCTTTCCTACTCAGCGCGCTTAATTTTGCGGTAACGGCAAACTCCGTTACCCAGGCAGGATTGGTTTTGCCGTATTCCCGCAACGCCCAGCCAATCGCTTTATTGATAAAAAATTCTTTGGAGCCATCGAGGGAAATAATGAGGCGCGCCAACAGGACCGTATCCGTTTTCTCCTTATATTTTAGCTGAAAAAGCAGTCAACATCGCTACAGCCAGATATTTCCGGAGGCCATCCACTTCTCCACATAGACGTCGCGCCGGCCGGGAAAAGCGCTGAAATAAGCGCCCATCAAGTCGGCGGCAATGAAATCGACCGTATCCCACCAGGATTTATTTTCCGCCATCCATTCCAGCAGTTCAATATCCGGCGCTTCAAAATCTTTGCGATATAGACGGACCAGTTCCTGCGCGTGATATTGGTAGTCCCTTTCCTGTTTCAGCCATAGCGTTTTGACTAGCGGCTCCAGTTGCACTTTTGCCTGTTTAACCGCTTTGGTTAAAAAAGGCCGGCAAACGATGCGACGGTTCGGCGTTTTGATTCCGGTATATTCAAACTGGTTGCGCATATACGCTTTTTGTTGGGCGACGATCGCCGGGTCGGCGTTTTCTCTGAAAACCTGCTCCAACGTATGCAGATAATTTCCTATCATATTTTAGGGCGCTTATTATAACCCCGCTCGTCGTAAGGCGTTAATTCTTCAAGATATAAGACGCTTAGGGCTTTAAGTTCGCGGTCATAATCCGCCGTTTCGGTCTCTTTTACTTCAATTTCCGATAAAACCTCAAAATGGAAAGCCTCGGCCCCATACTGATACCAATCCGCCTGCAACGCCGCATTTTTATGGCCGCCCATGCGGAGCGAAAACGAATGCCTGTTCCAGATGGCGTCCAAATCTTTACTGACGTCCACAAATATCTTACCATTGGCTGCGTTGCGGATTTGGAAAACGCCCATTCGGGGTTTTATCTCTTTATATTCGGCTTGAAGCTCTTTTTTGGTTTTCATAGAATCATTATTTATTTTTATCTCTATTAAAATTTACAAAGCATCCGGCGCCTATGCCTGATTATAATTGAAGTTTTAACTACTCCAAATCTTTAAGCCGTTGTTGAAGTTCGGCGACCTGGCGCAGCGCCGCTTCTTTCACTTTTCCAAACAAAAAAAGCGGCCTCAAGTTCCCTTGACGCCGCTCCTCCAATTTCAACAATGAATGTAAATATTTTAATGGAAGACCGGATATCTTTAATAGAATACGGAAAGCCTCCTTTCAATCAAATTAATCCCAAATACGTTTATTGATTTGGCCCCGCCTGTTGCCATTTCGGCAAAACTGGCATAGCCGCGTGACCGCTCCTGCCAAACCGGTGCGTAAACGTAGCGTTCACCAAATAATCGGCAAAAGCGGCGTCGCCCCAACGGACGCCGGTCGGGTCTTGCAGGTCGTAATAACTTTTGGTGCGGTTGCGGTACAATGCTACCGGCAAACTCACGACCAGCGCGCTGTTTCCTTTCGAATAAGCCAGTCCGGGTTCGGCAGAAATAATATAACCCGGACGACGGAAACCCGAACTACCGCCGATCAAATCGTGCGAAGGAATGCCTTCCAGGCGACCGCCCAAGCTGACCGCCAAACCCCAGGAAGTAACGGGAATGTAGTTAATGCCAATTCTTGCAGCATATTGGTCGGCTACCGACTGATAGGCAATGATCGGATCGACGCCAGCCAACGTTCCTTTATTCAGGGTGTTGTTGACTTCGCGCGGGTTGAACATATAAAAACCGTTAAAATAAACGGACGCGTTCTTGAAAATAGAAAAGAAACCCTGCGTCTGAACGGTAAAGCCCCAGCCGCCGTCGCCGAGTTGGATGGACTGGTCGACCGCGTGGACGGTAGTAGAATCCCGCCCGTCTTTCAGCACGTTATGAAAAGTTCCCTGCGCGTTGGCGTTGCCGGTCGGGATTTTTATCCCCGCGCCGACGGACACATTGCCTTTTGCGGACGCGGGATTGAACAATAAATAATCGGCGGAGAGGCGTATATCGCCTATCCCCTGCGCGCCAGTATGAAAGCGCAGCCACTGCGGATTTAGTTTTATGTCGCTGCTCAACAATTGCGAACGGTCAAAAAAGCTGACCGGCAGGTTCAGCGTAACGCTCAACCGGTTCGTCAGGCCGTACGCCAGGCCCAAATCTATATTATTGACGGTGTTCACGACCTGGGTTCCGAGCGCTACCCGCTGCGTTTGTTCCACGTCGCCTACAAAATGTTTGTACGACTGGAAATAGCGATACGACGCCGAAAACTGGAATTGTCCCTGTTCGAGGCTTGACAAGCCTAAAGCCTGCGTCCCGCCGGAGCAACTCATGCCGCGCACCGCGACGCAGCCCTGCGCGTTCGCATCCGAAGCATTCAAAATTAATCCGGCAATAAAAATAATGGTGTAAAAGAAATATTTTTTCATAATCGTTATTGTTTAATATTGTTATACGACAAAACGAACTTTATAACAGCCGTTTTTTACGTCGAATTGGAAAGTTAGCAGATAAAATTTAAGAAAACCTTATAGATCTTGGCGGGGCCTAAAGTTGGCATATCTTTGCCGACACCGTCTTTTTTTCGGCTCCAGAGGAATCTTATGTCCAGCTGCGCTCGTTGAAAATAGATTTTTCTAATATAAAGGCTTCAACGCCGGAGCGGTTGAAATTAAAAAGGGTGAACCTATGCTTGCGCGCGGCCAACGACCCGTCAGGACGCCAGACTGATCTAAAAAAAGAGGAAAGCGAAGTTTAGGTAAGTTCCGGCGGCGGAGCGAAAGGAGCAGAGTCGGCGGAAGGCGCAAAGCCGTTTTCCGTAGCGACCATTGGAGGATTTAAATCCTGTCCGGTAGCGGCGCGGGTAACGCGCATATCAGGATGATTAATATAATCTTTTAGAAAAGATTTCAATAATTGTTTGACCGGGCTTTTTCCAACCGGCCCTTTCTGTCCGCCCAGTTGATCTTTTACGTAGTCATTCATCTGCGCGGCGATCTGGTCCTGCCGTTCGTTGTGGAGGGCATAAATTTCCAGCGTATCGTTAATTCGCCGCTGTTTGACCATATTATAGGTCTGGCCTTCATATTCGTACTGTCCGGTCGTCTCTTCAAAATCCCTATCTTCTAAATGGACATACGCTGAAACAGGGATTTTAATGACTTTATATTGCGTCGCATCCTCGTCCGCCGCCATCATTTCCGACGCCTGCGATTTTTCAAAAGCCAGCAAACCATAGTAGCCAAAAGCGCTATACAGCAAACTGAACAGTAAAAAAATGGAAGCGAGCTTTTTCATACAGGCGCTAAGGTATATAAAAAACAGCGCCCGCCAAATTTTTTGAATAAAAATTTGGCGGGCGCCTACTAAAATATGCGCATTGTGGAATAAAGCGCGCTAAAATTTTATTTTTAAAGATTAATCCCAACTCCTAAGTTATAGGATCTGCCGTCCGCCGGCAAAATACCCGGTCCCGGATACATGTTGATCCGGCGGGTAAAATATTTGGCGTCGAACAGGTTGTTTATATTAGCGGTCAGGCGGTAATGTTTTAGAAAACGGACATTAAAAGACCAGTCAAATACATGGTAGGCAGGAACCAGACCGCTTGCGCCGGTCGGGTTAAAAGCGGTATTATTGGCGTCGCTGAAATTTTTACTTACATAATTCAATTGTAAAGTACTGGTAATATGCTCATTCAGGAAAGTCAACCCGGCGCGTTCGATCCAATCAGGCGTTCCCTCTACATAATTGCCAACCAAGCTTACATTTTTGCCCGATTGATTGATCGACCCGCTCGCGTACCTCGCATGATCGAAAGATAGAGAATTAAAGAAGCGTATGTCGTTGTTTGTCAAGGTATTAAAAGAACGCAATAGAGAAACGGACATGTAGGTCTCTATTCCCTGGGCTATTGCGTCGCCAATATTGGTCGTGTAAAGGTAAGGCAAATTGTCGCCATTGGTCTCGGTCAGGGCGCCTGCGCGGTTCCCATAATAAACATAGTAGGCGCTGACGTCGTAGGTAAAAATGTTTTTGATATTACCCCTGTAGCCTAAATCGACGTCATAGCCGCGGCTGTCTTTCAGGTTGGGATCAATGACGCCCAACTGATCGGCAGGCGTCACATTAGCATATAAAAAAGGACGGTAGGCTTGCGATATGTTGCCGTAAAACTGACTGTTATTGGTCGCCTGGTATTGAAAACCTGTACCAAAAAGCGGGAAGCTGCGGTCGCCCTTATAAGCCACCGGAAAGCCGGCATTGTTGATGACTCCGGTCATGTCGGTGATGATTTTCTCCATCCTAAAGCCCGGCGTGACGCTGAATTTTGGCGTGATCTGGAAAAGATTCTCCGCAAAAACGGCATAATTGGTCGTATGTAAATCCAGGTCAACGCCATAGGGCTTGACCAGGGAAAGATCAAAATCAGAACTGGAGCTGCCTAAACCCTTTTGCCTTCTTTGCGTATGCTGCGCAAAAAACCGCGCGCCGACCGTAAAAGCGCTTAGCATGCCGCCCAATTGATAATGGTGCAGCAATTTCGCTTCCGTTGTAAAACCGTAATAATAGTCCCGGTCAACCTGGCGCGGGTTATACGTTTTTGAAGTACTGTTAACCGTATCCGGGATGTTCGGATTAGCGATAAATTGCACGCTGTTGCGCTGGCCGATCAAGGCGTTTGAAACTATTTCAAGTCTCGTATTTTCATCCAGGTTGTAGTTAAAAAGTAGCGCCGGGATGTTGATCTCCGGGTTAAAGAAATTGCGGAAACGGATGGATTGCCGGTTATTTTCATTATACTGCGCGTCAGTTAGTCCGCCGCCGATTTGCTGCCGGTAATCGGAACGGGAAAATTGGAAGGCTAAACTGGCTTTATCGTTGAACTGATATTTTAGGTTGGCATAGTAAGCCTGATAATTAAACGCGGAACTGGGACGCCAGCCGTCGCCGCTGCGGTCGGAAAAATAAGCGTAATAACTCCATTTGCCGCTTTTGCCCCCTGCAGCATTGTAAGAATCAAAAAAGCCGTTAGACCCTATTGTTTGAACGCTCTCGACGCCGAGCGTTTTAGTAGTATCGCCTTCTTTCATTTTGAAGTTGACCATACCGCCAAACTGGCTGCCAAACTGAAGGGCTGCCGACCCTCTGACGATTTCTATTTTGCCAATACCCTGGAACGGAACGGTATAGTGATTTTCGGGATAACCAAACATATCTGAATTCGTATTATAGCCGTTTTGGCGCATATTGGTTTCAATAGAGCGGTGGGTATCCGTGCCCCGTGTTCCGATATTCACTTGCAGGCCGGCGCCGTCCATTTCCCAAACGTTCACCCCCGGAACATCCGCAAACAACATCCGCGCATTGTTGCCCGCCAGGTTGGCTTTACCGGCGTCGGGCGTGATAGAAAAAGTTCTTTTCCCGGCAAAGATATTCGTACCGAGGACGTCCGGTAAATGCAGGGAACGGTTCTCCTTAACGACTATGCTGTCCAGGCGCTGTATCTCATGTATAGATTTTTTTTGGGCGTATAAGCCGCTGGACAACAACGAGAATAAGGTAAAATATATAATTTTCATATTATTTTTAATTTTAAAAATTAGCGCTTGACGAGGTCGCTTAGAGGATATAGAGGCATATCGCCGCATGATCGGCCTTTAACGCCATAGTTTTAACAAATGGAACAGGTCAAATCCTATTCCAAGTTTACCAGGAAATTTTACAACATGCTTATTTAAGCCGCTTCGGGCGGCGGGGAGTAGCGGTAAAGGGAAACGGGGGCAAACGCCGACGGCTTAAATAAAATCAACGTCTGCTCTTGTTCGGAGCCTTGACGCCCGTAAATGATTTGCAACGTTTGGCAGAGCGTATAATTTTTACGTATAGATTTGAATAATTGCCTGAAAGGATTTTTTTCGACGGGCGAACGACTGCTATTGAGTTGGTCTTTTATATATTCGTTCATTTGATCGGCAATCTGATCCTGGCGTTCGTTGTGCAGGGCGTATATTTCCAGCGTATCGTTGATCCGTCGCTGTTTGACCATGTTATAGGTCTGACCTTCGTATTCAAACTGGCCGGAGGCGTCTTCAAAATCCGTATCCTCTAAATGTACGTATGCCGATATGGGAAAGCGGATGATTTTATAATTTGTTTTCATGACGCTTTCGGCCGCCAGGTTTGACGCCTGCGACTTTTCAAAAGCCAAGAGCGCATAATACCCAAAGGCGTTATACAACAAACTAAACAGCAAAAAAATAGAAGTTGCTTTTTTCATTGAACCGCAAAATTACAGGAAAATTCAGGTTTTAAAAAATAAACTTGCAGAATAGAAATAATCATCGTAATTTTGCGATTAATATGGGACTGACAAAATCGCAGGAGTTTAGTTTATTGGAGAACCGGGCGGCTAAATATGCCAAAGCCATGGCGCATCCGGCGCGGGTAGCTATTTTGAATTTGCTCGCGGGCAGACAAACGTGTTTTTGCGGCGATATAGTGGAAGAACTGCCGCTCTCGCAAAGTACCGTTTCCCAGCACCTGAAAGAATTAAAAGAAGCCGGTTTAATCAAAGGCGAGATTGAAGGCGCTAAAGTCTGCTATTGCATCGACCCCCTTGGGTGGAAAGCGGCGCAGGCTTGTCTGAATCAGTTATTTGGCGCTTATAAAGATCAGTCCAATTGTTGCTGATATTTTTTTGCTTATATTTATCGGTATATTACGATCATTTAATTGTTCATTTTAAAAATTCAATATCATGGAAACTTTAGAAAAAGTAAACATCCCCCTCGGCTCCACTTTCAAGGAAATAGCCGTTGAACAAACTTCCTGCTGCGGAACGGACTGCTGCGCTCCGGCGGACGCCCAAGCCGCCGTTAAAGACATGGTGCGCCAAAAATATTCCGAGATCGCTTTACAGGATAAAGCGGATAACGCCGCGTCCTGCTGCGGCGCGGGCGGCTGCTCTACGGAAGTCTATAATATTATGTCAGATGATTATACGACGTTGGAAGGCTACAACGCGGACGCGGATCTGGGTCTGGGTTGCGGACTGCCGACTCAATTCGCCAGGATCAAAAAAGGCGACGTCGTGGTTGACCTGGGCAGCGGCGCGGGGAACGACGCTTTCATCGCCCGGCACGAGACCGGGGAGACCGGGAAAGTAATTGGTATAGATTTTACGCCCGCCATGATCGCTAAAGCCCGCCGCAACGCGGAAATCCGGGGTTTTCACAACGTCGAATTCCGGGAAGGGGATATAGAGCAGATTCCGGTTTCGGATAACACGGTCGACGTAGTCGTCAGCAACTGCGTGCTGAACCTGGTTCCCAACAAACAGGGCGTGTTGAGCGAAGTCTTTCGCATTTTGAAGCCCGGCGGTCATTTTAGTATCTCCGATATTGTACTGGTCGGCGACCTGCCCGCCAAAATACAAACCGCCGCCGAAATGTACGCGGGCTGCGTTGCGGGAGCGATTCAAAAAAACGATTATCTGAACCTGATCCGCGAAACCGGTTTTACGGGCGTGACTGTACAGAAAGAAAAGGTTATTACTATTCCCGACGATATTTTGAGCGGCTACTTATCCGGCGAGGAAATACAGGGCTTTAAAAAATCGCAAACCGGGATATACAGCGTGACCGTTTTTGGACAAAAACCGAATGAACAATGAAAATAGCGCTCTTTAGCGACGTCCACGCGAACCTGCCGGCTTTGGAAGCCTGCCTGGCGCATATTGACTCGCAACAGCCGGACGCCATTTACTGCCTGGGCGACCTGGTGGGCTATAATATCTGGCCCAACGAAGTTGTCAACCTTATCCGCAAAAGGCGCATC
>JBBRMZ010000149.1:0-11525 GCA_038230555.1 Chitinophagales bacterium | reverse complement strand
CCCCCGTTAAAAATATTTATAAGTGTTTTGGCTGCGGCAAAGCGGGCGATCCTTTACAGTTCCTGATCGATTATGAAAATCTGAATTTTGACGAGTCTTTGCGCTACTTGGCAAAGAAATACCATATAGAAATAGAAGAAACTTTTGTCGACAAAGAACATTTTGAAGAAAAACAAAAAGCGGAAAGCCTTTATCTTGTCAACGAATATGCCAAAAATTTTTACTCCGATTGTTTATTTGAAACGGAAAGAGGCCGGACAATCGGACTTTCTTATTTTAAACAACGGGGCTTTCGGGAAGACACTATCCGGAAATTTGGTCTCGGTCTGGCTCCCGCCGATAAAGACGCTTTTACGAAAAGCGCGTTAAAAGATCGTTACGACGCTGAAATTCTTAAAAAACTCGGTTTAACCTCTTCCTATAACAGCGATTTTTTTCGGGATCGCGCTATGTTCCCTATTTTTAACCTGACCGGTAAGATCATTGCTTTTGGAGGACGTATCCTACAAAAAGACCCGAAAGCTCCTAAATATATAAATTCCCCGGAAACGGAAGTTTATCTCAAAAGCAAATCGTTGTATGGTATTTTTCAGGCAAAAAAAGCGATACAACAAGCAGATGAATGTATTTTAGTCGAAGGGTATACCGACGTAATTTCTTTACACCAGGCAGGAATAGAAAATGTAGTCTCCTCGTCCGGCACCAGTCTGACGTCCGATCAGATCCGTATTATCCGGCGCTTTACGCCAAATATTAAGATCATTTACGACGGCGACGCCCCAGGCGTTAAGGCAGCCTTAAGGGGGTTGGATTTGGCGCTGGAAGAAGATATGAATTTGAAAGTCGTTCTTCTACCCAATGCTCAGGACCCGGATAGTTATATGCGTCAGGTAGGCATATCGGCTTTTAAAGAATTTACCGCTAAAGAAAGTAAGGATTTTATATTCTTCAAACTTCACTTCTTATTACAGGAAGCGGGGACAGACCCGACAAAAAGGAGTCAGTTGGTCAAAGAGGTTTTTGCCAGCGTAGCTAAAATACCCGACGTGGGTAAAAGAAGTTTTTTCTCCACTGAATTGTTCAACGTTTTAAGAAATCAGGGTTATAACCTGAGCGAAACGATTATACAGGGCGAGATTAATAAGCTGGTCAATAAAAATATTGCTAATAAACAAAAAGGAGACGTTCCGGTTTTAACTCCTTTTGACGAAAATGAATCCAACCAGCCAAATGATAACGAGGCGATAAAAAATCAAAAAACAGACGGCGGCCATCCCGATAGTTCTTACGGAGAAGAAGCGCAGGAAAAGCATATCGCTGAGATCCTGGTTAATTTTGGTTCTGAATTATTTGATAAAGAGCTACAAATATCCGTAGCGCGTTATATTTTAGATAATATTGAGGACGTCGTACAATATTTCGACCATCCTGTTTATAAGAAAATTGTTTTTGAATCCATTGAACTGCTAGAGCGGGGCGTTCCTGTTGAAACCAACTATTTTGTTAACCATCCCACTAATAACGATATTCGCTCCTTTGCCGCCAACTCGTTGATTTCCGATTTTACTTATGCAGACTGGGAAAGAAAGGGCGTCTACTTAGAGACGCAGCCGCCCGCCCCGCTTAATTTTTTGAGCGACGCGCGGCAATCGCTTTATTATTTCAAATACCATAAAATATTAAAAGTTCTTAAGAATAATCAGGAATTATATCTCCGGCTATCCAAAGAAGGCGACCATGTTCAGGCGCTATTATATCTGAAAATTCTACAAAAACTGCTGAATATGAAAAAGCAAATAGCCAAAGAAATCAATATAACCATTCTTGAATAACGCGCAGTCAAGCGTGCCCCCTTACCATTTATCGCCGAATTTCGGAGACGTTACAAAAAGAAGGCTTCATACGCTTCATTCTTTCTATTATTGAGTACCTTTGCGCCGCAAAAGACGACAACATTTTAATCATCAATTGAAAAATGAATTCGGATAATAAAAATAGTATAACAGGCGCGCTGCTGATCGTTTTAATTCTGATTGTATATAACTGGTTAAACGCTCCGTCTAAAGTTCAGCTTGCGCAGAGAAAACATGTCGAGGATTCAATACAGGCGGCTAAAGCAAATCCTGCAACGATGGCTCAGGCGGCCGCTGTCAACCAAAGCATCATTCAACCTGCTCAAATTCCCGATTCCATACGCAAATTGGAACTGGCTTCCCGTTTCGGCGTTTTTTCCGCCGCCGCCGCCGGAACCGAGCAGTTCAATACTATTGAGAATGACGTTCTAAAAGTAACTTTTACGAATAAAGGCGGCAGGATTAAACAGGTTATCCTCAAAAAATATAACCGGCTTAAAGAAGACGCTAATCATAAAGATATTTCTGAAGACTTGGTTTTATTGAATGCGCCAGACGACCAGTTTGAATATTTACTCCCCAATACGACCGGCAAGGGGAGCATTTCGACCAACGATCTGTACTTTACTCCGATTGTTTCCGGCAATACGATTGATTATAAAGCAACCGCCGCTAACGGCGCTACTTTCGCGCAAAAATACACGATTGGAGCTACTTATGGACTGGATTATGACATTAGTTACAGCGGCTTTGATCCTAACCTGCCCGGAACTAATAAAGCCCTTACGTTGACCTGGGTGGATTACTTGGGCAAACTGGAGAAAAACGAAACTTACGAAAGAAATAATACCTCCTTATATTACAGGTTGGACGCGACAACCCCAACTTATTGTTCCTGCTCCAGCAACGACCGTAAGGAATTAGCGGATAAACCGGTTAAATGGGTTTCCAATGCCAATCAATTTTTTAATTCTTCCTTAATTGCAAAGACGACGCCTTTCAAATCTGCGGTGGTTTCCACGGAAATGATGGACTTAAAAAATGATTACCTTAAGAAACTTACTTCGGTTATATCTATTCCTATGGAAACCGGCGCCGGGTCTTTTGCTATGCAAATGTATATTGGCCCCAACGTATTTGATCGTTTGCGCTCGTACCAAATCGGTTTAGAGGACGTCATTTCTTATGGAGGCACCATATTAGGGACCATTAATCGCTGGGTTATCCGTCCGATCTTTGATTTTTTGCATTCTATTATTGGCAGCGCGGGAATTTGTATTCTCTTACTGACTCTTTTGGTCAAATCATTTTTATACCCGCTGAATTACCGGATGCTAAGGTCGCAATCCAAAACGACGGCCTTAAAACCAGAGATTGATAAGTTAAAAGCCAGGACCAAAGATCCGCAGCAAGTACAGGTGGAAACCATGAAATTGTATAACGAGTTCGGAGTCAATCCTTTAGGGGGATGTTTGCCGACCTTGATGCAGATGCCTATATGGATGGCGCTATTCCGCTTTTTTCCCTCCACCATTGATTTTAGGCACCAGGGATTTTTATGGGCCAAAGATTTAACTGATTATGAAGTGTTCGCGCATTTGCCTTTCAATATTCCGTTCTATGGCTCTCACATTAGCTTATTTGCTTTCTTATGGGCCATTTCGCTAATCGTATTTACTTATTATTCGACTAAGGACGTCGATATGTCGGCTCAACCTGCCATGAAATATGTTCAGTACGTTTCACCGCTTATGTTTATGTTCATATTCAACAGTTATGCTGCCGGATTGAGTTTATATATGCTGTTTAGCAACATATTAAATATCGGGCAGACGCTTATTACGAAAAATTATGTGATAGATCATAACAAAATTCAGGAAGAATTGCAGGCGGCCAAGAAGAAACCTAAATCGAAAAGCGGGTTCCGGCAACGTTTAGAGCAGGCCGTCCAGCAACAGCAACAGTTGAAGGAAGGGACCAAAAAGAAATAAATTGTGTATTTAGGCGCGGCGCTTATGTTTTTCAAAAAGCTTTTATGAGAACCAGTTTATATTTTTTTATTTTGACGGTCTTTATAGGGAGCTGCTCGCATAAAACGTCGGACAGTATGGGAGATAGAAGTAAAACTAACCCCTCTCCTACTGATAAAAGCGAACAAACTAAAAAAGGAACGGGCGATACTGGGGTTCCGTCTAATATAGAACCTGATTTGACGGTTAGTTTAAAAAAAACAGCCTGCTTCGGGAAATGTCCAAGTTATGAAGTAAAATTATATGAAGACGGCAGAGCAACCTATCAGGGCTTTGCTTATACCAGTAAAAAAGGCGTATACGAAGCAAAGGCGCCCGCTGATTTATATAAAAAAATTGCCGAGAGAGCGCGGGGAATTCATTTAAACGCTATGTCCGCCCAATTCCCTGCGGACAGGAAATTTATTACCGACATTCCCCAAACGATCTCTTTTATTCGATTGGGGGGCGTTGAAAAAAGAATTGTCGACAATTTTGACGCGCCGGCCGATTTAATCGCCTACGAAAAATTTCTCGAATCTGTTTTTGATTCTTTGGATTGGTCAGCGCATAAATAACCGGTAGTTAAACCCCATTCTCCTATCTTTTTCGTTGTTTCACAAAAGATTCAAAATCTTTTTCCTTGTTGATCACAGCGGATAGCTCTTCCGCTTCCCGGGCTGAGGCGTACCGTTTGATGCAAACGCTGTAAAGATTATTCCAATTATAGTGAATAATTTTTGTGTCTATAAATCCTGCTTCTATGGCTTTGCGGAGGGTAATACGGGCATTTTCAATTAAAGAATAAGTTCCTACTACCACTAAAAATTCGCTGTTGTTTTCCGGCAGGGCGTTTGATTCTATGATGGGCGTTCCGGTACGGGCGTAAGCTATGGCGCTATCTGTACGCGCGGCCAGGTTAAAAGTATCCTTTACAGAGATCAGGGAGGACGCGCCCTTTTTTCTGGATGTTTTGCGCGCAGTCGTGAAGTCGGCGTCTTTTGCGGGCGCGGCTCCGTTTAAAGAAGGGGCAACGTTGACCCTCATGTTTTCGACCACTTTCGCGGGCGGATCCGTTTTAACGATCACTATTGCGCGCGGGCTATTTTTCATGATCTTCACTTCAGTCCGCCGGTTTACCTGATGCTCTTCTTCGTCGCAGTCCACCCCGTCGGCGCACCTGTTCTTTAAAACTGTTTCGCCGTAACCAACAGCTTTAACACGATTTTGATCTATTCCTTTATCGGTTAAGTAGTCTAAAAGGTTGTTAGCGCGATGTTGACTCAATTTTTGATTGTATTCAGCGCTTCCCCGGGAATCAGTAAATGACGCCAGCTCAATTTCTATTTCAGGATATGCCCGCAATAAGGTAACTAACGCGTCAAGGTCTTTACGCGCTTCGGGACGAACGTCTGCATCGTTAAAATTATAGTATATATTAGAGAGTTGGATAACCGCGCCGGGTTTGAGCAGTTCGCCGGCTTTGGCTTCGTCGTTAAAAGAATAATGATCGTTGAATTCTGCGGTAGAAGCATAACGGGACGCGTCGCTATCGGCGGCAGAATCAACCGACATCATTTGTTCCGTTTCCTTTGCTAACGGAGCGCCGGACGACGTAATTTCAACCGGCGATTCTTCGGGCGAGTGGGCGAGTTTTTCTGTTACCGGCTTTTTCCCTCCCGTCTCTTCCACTATTTTTTCTATATGGGGAGTGCTCATTGGCGGCGTTTCGCCTTCTTTTTCCAATATGGCAACCGCTTCGTCCTTATTTATGGCAATGGTTTTGGTCAGATATTTTGGAAGATACCTGGGGAGGGTAAAGTGAAAGAGGTATCTTTTTCCAGGGGTTAATTTCAGCGACGCCATGCCCTGGTCGTTGGTGGCCCCTTGTTTTTGCAGCATAGAATCCATTAAAACGCCGCCGCCCTGGGCGCTTTTTAGTTTTACGACTCCGCCCAGCGAATCCGTTAAAATGGCGGCGCCATTTACGTCGGACAAATCTGTATAAGAAAACTTTACCTGGGGTAAGGGGACGCCGGCGCCTTTCACTCTGGTTTCAATCTTTACTACTGTTTCTTGCTCTGCTGCAACCGGCGTCGCGGTTACGAGGGTCGGTTGTATCGCGGATGGTTTTGGGTCCTGCAATAATCCATCGGGCGCATAGAAACTGAATATATCATCGTCGCCCGCTCCGCCGCCCCGATTGGAAGAAAAATACCCGTTTTTTTTGTCTATATCCACGATTAAGCCAAAGTCATCTTTTTTGCTATTGACGGGAGCGCCCAAACTTTTAGGGTCGGTCCAGCCCTTGTTTGTTTTTTTACTGTAAAAAATATCCAGCCCGCCTTCGCCTTTTCTTCCGTTGGTCGAAAAAAACAAGGTTCCGTCGGCGTGCATATATGGGAAAACGTCGTCTTTTTTTGTATTGATTTTAGGTCCCAGATTGACGGCGTCTCCCCATTGATCTCCTTGTTTTAGGGATACGTAGAGGTCCATGCCGCCCATTCCGCCAGGACGGTTGCTTGAAAAATAAATTCTTTGACCGTCCACTGAAATCGCGGGGTGGGCGCAATCAAAATCCGGCCCGTTGAAAGGCAGTTCTTTTATATTTTTCCATTCGGGACCGACTTTTTGGGCGCTATATATTTTTAATTTGACCCTTCCGTCTTTAGCGACCACGGGTTTGCCTCGTCGCAATGTACTGCGGGTAAAATAAACCATATCGTTGGAGGGGCTAAAGGTCAATGGGCCGTCGTAAAATTTGGTGGTCAGATTGTCCGAAAAAGGCTGGGGTTTGCCGAGTCGTCCGGCGGGGTCTCTTTTGGCCCAAAAAATGGAGGTGGTCGCTTTTCCGGTTCTGGAATCTTCTTCTTTGCTTTTATCGACGGTTGGATTGCTGGAGATGAACACCAGCCCGTTTTCGTAGAAGGCGGGGCTATATTCCTGGAAGGCGGTATTTATTTTCTTCTCGGGGACAACGGTTATTTTCTGACAAAGCACGGAGGCGGCGCCAGCGATGATAAAAAAAGCGGTCAGGAAGGTTTTCATGCGTCGGTTATTATATATGATCGTGAGTGAATAAGTAGCCGGCAGTTATTAGCGGTTAGGTATTGGCTGTTGGGTTATTAGAAGAAAGTACGCGGATTGCTGAGCTCGAGCGGTTGTTTTTTGAGGTCGTACCGGAAAACGACTTCCATGCTGCCGCTTTGGTAATTTTTTATAGGGGATAAATTAAAATCGTAGGCGGCGCCAAATCCTACCTGGTCGTCGAATTGATAGAATAGCAACAGGTCGGCGGATTCACCGATGGTTTCTATGTTGGTTTTACCTGCACGGTAGGAGAAGCCGGCGCTGACTTTGTCTCTGAAAATGAAATTGACGTTGAAATCCAGATTCCAGGGGGCGCTGGGGGTATACTTAAACAGGAAGGCGGGTTTGAAATAGAAATTGTCGCTAAAAGGGAGGGAAACGCCGCCCATTGCGTAGTAGTTTGGACGTTCGGCGGCGGATTGGGGGGTATAATCGGCATTTCCGATGGGGTTTGAATAGTAGTAGGGGACGGAAAAACCGAGGTAGGAATCGCGGTAATTCATATAGACGCCCATTCCGAAATTGCCGAGTAAACGGGGGGTAATGTTTTTGACGGCGGGATCGTTTTGGATGATGATGAGTTGGTCGGGGTCGTCGAAGTTTGTGGCGAGCCGACGGAGGGAGCCTTGCAGGCCGATCCTGAGGTTAAAATCGGCGGTATGGACGACGTTATAGGCATAGGCGAGGGAAACCAATTGGCTTTCTGTGACGCCAATCTTATAATTTGACACGGTGACGCCCATACCGAGGCGGGGGCTTAAAAAAGGCGTGTGGAAACTCAGCACTTCGGAAACTGGCGCGCCTTTAAAACCCGACCATTGCTGCCGGTAAAGCGCCGAAAGCGTAGGGGTAGACCTGCTGCCGGCATAACCCGGATTAATAGACATATAATTGTAAATAAAATTGGTATATTGCAATTCCTGCTGCGCATGCGCATAGAAGGCTGCGCAAAAACTGCAACTCCATATAAAAAACCTCCAGGGTAATCTTTTTTTCATAATGCTCGTTTTTCTAGAATTCTATATAAGCGTTATCTATCTGAAAATAGTAATATATCCCCGCTGATAATCAAGGGTTTTATTTTGCCGGAAAAGAAAAAAATAAGTTCCGTCGGGCAACGGTTTGCCTAAGTAGACGCCTTCCCAATCATTGTGATAAGGAGCGGCATGAAACACTTCGTCTCCCCATTGATTAAAAATCCTTAATTCGTTGTCATTGAAGTTATTTGCCTCGAGACAAGGTATGAGCAAACGGTCGTTTAGCCCGTCGTTATTGGGGGTGATGATGGTGGGGACAATGCATAGTCCGTACAAATCAAGTTGAACGGTACCGGTATCGCAAATACTCTTACAGGCATTTAAACAAACGCGGTATACAAACCGGTCTTTGCCCACGTATTGCCTGGGTTGATAGGTGAAAACGCCGTTCACATTGTCGCTGATATTAAAATGTTGAGGCTGAATAATGATGGCAAAATGGACGAGTGCGGTATCGAAACCAGAAAGGGTTCCTACTCTGAGAATTTGTAATGAATCATTTCGAAAATTAAATTCTAAGGTCGGAGGGTGGGTAATGCTTTGTTTAGGACTACAAGTATCGGCTTTGGCATGGGGAATATTGTCAATACGTCTTTCGGCGCGGACGTTCAAATATAAAAAAAGGAGTAAAACCAATGTTGAACTAATTTTCATTTCTTATGGGATCAATGCGTCTGTTTCGCAGGTAAAATTTGTAAGATTCATTGTATTCTGTTTGCTTATCCTATAATCGGTTTCTTATATTTATTCTAAAAATAAAATAAATATTTCAAAATTAAATACAATTGGATTGAAAGTCAATTATTTATTAAAGGATTGACATTTAATTAACAAAATATTTATTTGAGCGGTCAATAATAATATTTATTCATATAATTATATTATTGTTTTATTTATGCTTTTTGAATGTTGAATACCGGTTTGTATGATTGTTGTATGAAGCGCTAAAAGTCCAAAGCATTTACTATTCTATAGAAATTGTAATATAATTCGGCATAAATTTTGCTAATTATTTATATAATTTTATTATATTTTAGAATATAATGCCTTGTGCGGGCTAACGCCTTTCTATCTATCTTATAGGCATCAAAAAAGTTACTATGAAAAAATTTATCTCCTTTATTTTTATTATTTCTCCTTTATTTATTCTTGCTCAAAATTGTTCGATTGCGCCTGAACTACAATTGAATGGCCTATCTTGCTTAGGAGCGACCCTTTCTGTAAAATCAGGCATCCAAGCATATCAGACCTCCTGGAAATGGAAAGATAGCTTGAAATACGCGGTTTATAACACCACATACGCGACTGAAGGAACAGAGATTGCTAAAAATATCGACGCTACTGCGGTTGCTGTCGACGCAATGGGAGCGCTTTACGTCCTGGACGCTCTGCACTCGCAGGTAATCAAATTTTCACCAGGTTCGCTAACAGGGATCATCGTTGCCGGCGACGGATCAAGAGGCTCCGACGAATACCATTTAAATAATCCTGCCGGTATTTGTCTGGATACGTTTGGCGCGCTCTATATTGCCGACGCTGGAAATGCGCGCGTCATAAAATTTTCGCCCGACTCAAAAAGAGGTTCCGTAATAGCCGGCAAGTCCGGAGAATCAGGGGCGGATATTTTTCATTTGAACAATCCTGTAGGGGTTTACGTCGATAAACATAACGCTTTATTTGTTTGCGATCAGCAGAATAACCGCGTGCTGAAATATGAAGCCGGATTAGCCCTGCCAACCGTTGTGGCGGGAGGCGCTCCCGGAACGCTATCTACGGAAGCCACCTCCTTAAACGCGCCTTTCGGAATTGTAGTCGACGGGGCAGGGTATATGTATATCAGCGATTTAAATAATCGCGTATTAAAATACGCTCCGGACGCATCGGCCGGCGAAGTCGTGGCAGGCAAAGATAACAACCCGGGAGTGGACGATTTTTCCGGAATATGCTTGGACGTCGCCGGAAATATTTTCGTTGCCAGTTATCAATACGATCGGATTCTGGAATTTACCCAGCCATCCGTGTTTGGCGTTGTGGTCGCAGGCGGAAACGACGGAATTTCCGGCGCAGATTTAAACCGGCTGAACGGACCAAGAAGCGTTTTTATCGATAAGGCCGGCGCTTTGTTTGTTGCCGACCTGAATAACCGGCGGGTAATGAAATATACGCCGATACCGCCGTCGGCGACCTTAAAGCCGGTGGATAGCGGCGTCTTTTTTGTCGAAGTCGTTACGTTAGACGGCTGCAGGCTAAAAAGCAAAAGCGTCGAACTATTCCCCGCTCCAAAGATCGGTTTATCCGGGAGTGTTTATTTATGCGGAGGCGCCGCTAAATTAACCGCCTCCGGTGGAGCGACTTATTCCTGGTCTTCCAACGCCACCGGAGCCAAAGGAGAATCCGTTACCGTCAGTTCGCCAGGCGCCTATTCTGTTACCGCTACCGACGCGCGTCAATGTACCGCTTCGGCTACCCAAACCATTTTGACCGGAGCCGCTAAACCCAGCTTCGCTCATACCCTCCCTGATTGCGTCGGCTCCCGTTTCACCGTTCGCTCCGATTATAGTATCAATAAGATTGTCTGGCAAAAAAATAACCTCCCGCTTTCCTACGTAGTTTCTGATAGCGTTTCTCCCGCCGACGTAGATTTACTGGGCGGCTATAGTCCCGGATCGGTTTCTATTTCAAGTCCGTCCGGCGTATCGACCGACGGCTCCGGGAATATTTATATTGTCGACATTTTCAGAAACCGGGTAGTTAAAATAGCCGCCGGTACTCACGCTTCTACTGTTGTAGCGGGGGACGCCGCCGGCGTTGCCGGTTCCGACGCGTTTCATTTGAACGCGCCTGCTAAAGTGATTGTCGATGAAAATGGCGCTCTTTATGTAGCGGATGCAGGAAATAACAGGGTTATGAAATACAGCTCCGGTTCAAAAGAAGGAACGCTAATTGCCGGAATAACAGGCGAAGCGGGCAGCGACGCCGTTCGCTTAAATTTTCCAAAAGGACTTTGTCTGGACGCCTTGCATAATTTATATATTTCAGACCAGAATAATCATCGGATCGTTAAATATGCCGCCGGCGCAACCGCCGGCGTTACCGTGGCCGGCCAAAGCGGCTTGCCCGGCTCCGATCTCGGTCATTTAAACGCGCCCGCAGGTATTTGCATCGATCCGAATGGATCGCTTTTAGTAGCGGATTATGGCAATCAACGGGTTATAAAATTCTCCGTCGGCGCTTCTACCGGAATTGTGGTGGCCGGTATTAGCAAGATTGCCGGTTCTGACGCAGCGCATCTATCTGGTCCGGTCGCAGTCGCGGTCGATCTTGCCGGTAGTCTTTATATCGCCGATTTGAATAATCAGCGGGTCATGAAATATAAAAGCGGCTCTTCGGTAGGAATTGTGGCGGCAGGTTTAAGCGCCGGGGGATCTTTTCTTCCCCTTTCCAATACGCAGGATATAACGATTGATTCATTGGGTGCTTTATATGCAGCCGATGAAAATAGCGGATATGTGTACAAATTCAGGGCGGTTTCGCCT
>JBBRMZ010000148.1:0-11612 GCA_038230555.1 Chitinophagales bacterium | reverse complement strand
CGAAGGCGCAAAAATAATTTTCGGCGTTCGTTCCGGCGCGCAAAATTATAGCTGCCAGCGAATCGACGGAATTTCCAGAAACGGAACCAACGTTATTTGTCCTAATCCGGGTATTGTGTTCAGGGGCGCGAAATTTCTCGTTCCTCAAGGTTTTCATCAATTGATCGTCACTCAGAATTTCACTAATTTGCGTGATACCGTCATTTTGGGCGCCGCTTGCAGCGTTTCCCTTAAAGCGGCCCAAAGCGTGCTGGTCGGCGCAGGCGGAACATTTTGTACGGACGTTTCCGGCCTGTTGGGAGTTCCCGTAACGATTACGAACGTATGCGCTTATCCTAATGCGAGCGTTTCTTTCCAGCCGCCTTTAAATAATTGTATCTCTTTTAAAGGTTTGAGCGTCGGAACAGACAGCGTCTGCCTGAAAGTATGCGATAAATACGGCGTTTGCGATACCACAATTTTTACTGTCACCGTCAAACCGCCCCTTTCTTTTTTCCAATTCTCAGATACGATCTCCGCTGGCTTAAACAGAACAAAATGTGATTTGGCCGCTCCGGCTGGAAGCGTCATATCCTATAGAAATCTTTGCGCCTTCGTTTCCGGAGCCAAAGTGAATTATTCTTTAGATACCGTCGCTCATTGTCTGCGTTATACCGGCGTCTCCGCCGGAGTCGACACTGCCTGTATGGAAGTTTGCACTTCTGCCGGCTGCGATACCACAATCGTCTATATTACCGCAATTCCCAGTATTAATCCGCCGCCCGCCCAGACGCTTTTCTTTTTTTACGATACCATTTCGACAGGCCTTAGCAGTACCAAATGCGACCTGGCTGCGCCTGACGGACCAATTCTTTCTTACCGGAATCTTTGCTCTATGCGTTCGGGCACAAAAGTAAGCATTGCCGTCGATAGCGTCAATCACTGCGTTATATATAAAGGAATTTCTGTCGGCGTCGATACGGCCTGTATGGTTGTCTGTTCGGCGACGGGCTGCGACACGACTGTTATCGTGATCGACTCAAAACCGGGCAATATCCTTCCGCCTGCAAAAACGCTTTATACTTTTACCGACACAATTACGGTTGGATTAAGCAGAACAAAATGCAACCTGACGACGCCCGCCAATGCTACTACCTTCCGTAATATATGCGCGGGTAGTTCAGGTACTAAAATTCGTTTTACTATAGATCCCGCTTTGCTCTGCTTAACTTATGCTGGTTTGACTCCCGGGCTTGATTCCGCTTGTATTGAAGTCTGCAACGCCGCAGGGTTTTGCGATACGACCATTGTTAAGGCTACCGCTTTAAGCCCGGTTATTATTACCCGGACTAATTTTCATATTACGGATACGATCCGGATTGGCGGTCCGTCCGGTTCCGCCTATTCTCCCAAACTGACCATACCGACCTCTGTCAACGGGCTAACCGCATTAACAATTGTAAATTCCTGCGCCGCATCCTCCGGCGTTCACGCGCTTTTTACCATTGACAATACTGCCAAAGGCGTCAAATATGCTCCCGTGAGTGTCGGAGTTGATTCGGCTTGCGTGGTTGTCTGCGATCCGGTCGCCAATATATGCGATACCAATTATGTGCGCGTCGTTGTGCTGGATTCTTTACCCACGCTTCCGCCGGCGCCTACCCGTTATGTTTTTCGCGATACGATTACTGTTGGCCTCGCCCGTCAAAACTGCGCGCTAACGATTCCTTCAGGCAACCGGTTATCTTTTCAAAACCTTTGCCTGTCCGGCTCCGGGACCCATATCGGGTTTGCGATCGATCCCGCTTCAAAATGCGTAACCTATACCGGTTTATTGGCCGGTCTGGATTCGGCCTGTATACAGGTTTGCGACGCCAATACCTTAAAATGCGATACGACCATTTTCTATATCAATGGATTGCCTGCGCCCGCTAACCGCAGCTCCATCCATTATATCATAGATTCGGTAGAAGTAGGCGCTTCCAAAAGAAATTGTAATATCATTTTACCGGCGCAAACAGTACTGACCGTTAAGAATATTTGTCCTGGCGCCGTCGGTACGCGCGTCAATTTCTCCATCGACCTGACCAGCTATTGCGCAACCTATACCGGCAAACAAACAGGAATGGATTCTGCCTGTTTCGCTTTTTGCAATCCGGTCAACAATCTTTGCGATACGACCATCTTTAAAGTGGTCGCTTATGCGGCGGCTCCATCAGGACCTTCTGTTTTTTATATTCAGGATACCATTCGCTTAGGCGGACTTCCAGGAGGTTCCTATACCCCCAAATTAACCATACCGGTTTCGGCAAACGGCCCGTCCAAATTTTCAATTATCAATAACTGCGCGTCCGCTTCAGGCGCTCATGCCCGGTTCGTGATCAATACCGTACTCAAAGGCGTTAATTATTTCCCGGTCAGCATAGGGGTCGACTCAGCTTGTATTATTGTTTGCGATACGGTCAGTCTTAAATGCGATACCAATTATATCCGGGTAGTGGTCCTGGATTCGATCCGCGCACAACCGGCCTCTTCCACTGTTTTCTATATCCGCGATACGATCCGGGTAGGCGGCGTTCAGGGTAACGCATATACGCCAAAATTAACGATACCCGCTTCGACAAACGGCGGGATCAACCTGGTTGTTAGGAACGGATGCGCGGGCGCTTCCGGAACCCATGTCCGGTTTGTTTTAAATAATAGCTTAAAAGGCGTGGATTATTTCCCGGCGAGCGTTGGCGTAGATTCCGCCTGTATCATTGTGTGCGATACGGTCACAAAACAATGCGATACCAATTATATTTTGGTAACGGTAATAGACTCCCTGACGGGACCTTCCGGCCTCGTCAAAAGACTGACGGATACGCTGACCGTCGGGCTGTTCAGAACGTACTGCAGCCTCGTTAATCTGAGCAACCCCAATATTACCGTTAATAACTTTTGCGCGGCAAGCTCTGGCGCCAATGTGTTATTTACCATCAACAGCGTTAATAAATGCCTTTCCTATACGGCTATTCATCCGGGCCTGGATTCTGCCTGTGTCCAAGTATGCGATATCGTTACAAAAAAATGCGATACTACCTATTATGTGGTCCGGGGCTTACCGGTCCGCGTGCATCACCCGATCGTCACTTTAAATTATACAATACCGGTCGATTCGACCCTTAGGGTTTGTCAGTTGAACGCGCCTTCGGCGTCGAATTTACAGATAACCAATTTTTGCGCCCCTAAGTCCGGCGTTCATGCTCATTTTTCTTTGGACCAAGCCAATCCGCAATGCGTTACCTATACCGGGTTAAAAATTGGAAGGGATACTGCTTGTCTAACCGTATGCGATACGACAGCTCCGTCGGTCTGCGATACTTCCTATTTTATCCTCGACGTAACGCCTAAAATAATAGTCCCTACGGCCTCCCGGGTCCATTATTACCGGGATACCATTTCGGTTGGGCTTACCCGCTCCAAATGCGATCTGGCGGCCGCAGATACCGCTATCAGGAAATATATTAATTTTTGTCCAGGCATAGCTTATTTCCATGTGGCATTTACCATTGATACCGTCCGCCGGTGCGTCTCGTTTCATGGGTCGTCGCCCGGGCTTGATTCAATTTGTATGCGGGTCTGCGATACGGCCAATATTTGCGATACTACCTATATTCTGATCGAAGCGGTTAAACCGGCGCCCAGGTCGCGCATTGATTCTGTCACTGTTTCGCAGTTCAATGCAAAAACTTATTGTCCGAATATAGTAGATTTGCAGGACGGAACGGTCAATAAAATATTATTCTGTTCGGCCAATCCCGCATTCAATCATTCGGGCGTCCAGTTGGATAGCGCCGCGAAGTGCGTGAAGATAAAAGGACTTACCCCGGGCAGGGATACAGCGTGTATCGTCGTCTGTAATAATTTTAGCCTGTGCGATACGACCACGCTGTATATAAATATAACGCCGGACAGTACGCTCCCCCATACTAAAATAGACGTCTTTTTCATACAAACAGGACAAGATTCTTTGTACTGCGGAATAGACAGTACCGGTTTGCGCGGCTTAATCGACAGCGTTTTTAATAATTGCCCAATTGCAAACGGCTCGCAACACGCTTCGATTTTAATAGATTCCGTTACGCATTGTTTAAAAATAAAAGGAATTACGGTAGGAAGGGATACTGCCTGCATTATTGGCTGCAACCGCGCCTCCGGCCTATGCGATACCCTGAAACTAACCGTCGTCATACAGGACGCCGCTGATCCTTCAAAAAAATTAAAGGCCGTGGACGACCGCGACACGACCGTTCCAGGCCAAAAAATAACGCTTAACCTGTACGCCAACGATACGCTGGTCAATGTAAAAGTTACTACGCTAACGTTTATCGAAAGACCTTTCAAGGGACAAGTAGATTCGGTCAGTGTGTTGAACGGAATCGTCAATTATCAGTCCCGGATCTATGAATGCGGTTTAGACAGTTTCAAATATAAAATATGTGCAGGCGCCCTTTGCGATTCGGCAACCGTTCATATCTTGATTACTTGTAAAGACTCTATTCACGTATTCAACGGTATTTCCCCCAATACAGACGGTTTGAACGACGTCCTGATCATCCAGGGGCTTTCTAACTATCCCAATAATAGCCTGGTCATTTACAATCGCTGGGGCAACGAAGTGTATAACGTTAAAGATTATCAGCAAAACTGGGGGGGAACCTGGAAAGGGAATAACCTGCCGGATGGAAGCTATTTTTATATCCTGCGCGACGAAGCGGCCAATAAACTCCTTAAAGCAGGCTATATCCAGATTCAGCGCTAATAAATTGTAAAGAAAATACCTTTTTTTGGGTAAGAAGCCCGCGATTTCATTCATACGGCGCTATTTTTGAAAATTATAATATATGAGTTATCATTTATAAAGAAGGAAAGAAAAGAATACTAAAAATGAAAATTCATAACGCATCTCAGAAAATATTACCCGTTCTTTTTAATATTTATTCATAGCCATTATTCAGAAATTTTACTCGGTTCAAGTCATTCAATTATCATCTCATGAGAAAAACATTAGCGCTTTTATTTCTACTCATCCTGGGGAAATCTGCTTTCGCTCAACAAGACCCCATGTTCACCAATTATTTGTTCAATAGTCTGACGTTTAATCCCGCTTATGCAGGTTCAAACGATCATTTGACCATGAACGCTTTGTACCGGACCCAATGGGTGGGAATTGAGGGAGCCCCCGTGTCGCAGACGGTGACCGTCCATTCGCCCAATCAAAGCGGACGCGTAGGTTTCGGATTAAACATCATCCACGACCAGATCGGACCCACCAATACGTTGACCGTCGACGCTTCTTATGCTTATCGCATTCCGCTGGGAAAAGGTAAATTAGCGATCGGTTTACAGGGCGGACTCTACAATTACCGTTCTGACTTTAGCAAACTCTCTTACGTCGACGGATCGGTCACCGACCCCGCTTACGCGAATCTGAATCCAAGTTTTTGGAAACCCAACATCGGCGCCGGTCTTTACTACTCCACCAAACATTTTTATACCGGTTTGGGCGTTCCTCACTTAATAGAATATGATCTTGCGCCGCAAAGCGCGGGGCAGACGTTTATATACGGCAAACAATATCGCCATTACTATTTCACGATGGGCGGAGCGATCCCTTTAAGCGGAAACGCCTTAATTTTTAAGCCGTCTGTCCTGATTAAATCTGTTTCGCCTGATTCACGGTTTAAAAAAGACAGCTCTTTCCAAACCGTCGGCGCGCCGACTGAATTTAATGTCGATCTGTCGCTGTTTTTTCAGGAAACATTATGGTTTGGCGTATCTTTCAGGTCTGCGATCGAAGCGTTTAATAATACCAGCAGTTTTGATTCTGCCGACGTCTGGGCGGCTTATTACCTGCAAAATGGTTTGCGCATCGGCGCGGGCTATGATTATACGCTTACAAAACTCAATAAAGCGACCAGCGGCTCCTTTGAGATCATGCTCGGCTACGAGTTCGACTATAAAACCAAGAAAACCGTCACCCCGCGTTATTTCTAAATAAACTCATCCTCAACAATTAATAGTTAACAATTCATCATCAACCATTAACCATTTACCATTCACTTTTCTATTTTATCGATCTGAAATTATAAACTCCTTATTATGAATTCTAAAAGCTTTTACTCTTTCACCATTATCTTTCTTTTCATCGTTTCTGCCGCTTCCGCTCAATCAAGGATCAGCCGCGCGAAGCAATATATGAAAGACCTCAATTATGTGGGCGCCATTGAATTATTGAACCAGATCTTGTCTAAAGGCGATAATTCAGAAGCTAAGATCAACCTTGCCGAATGCTATCGAAAGGTGAACGATTCAGAGAACGCCGAGTTTTTATACGGCCAAGTGGTCCGTTTACCGGAAGCTCAACCCATCCATTTCCTGTATTACGGCGAAGCGCTTCAACGCAACGGCAAATGCGAACTTGCCCGCGAATGGTATGATAAATTTGCGAAAGCGGTTCCGGAAGACGTACGCGGGCAGTACCTCAGCAAGGCCTGCGATTACGAACAGGAGTTGAAAACAAAAGGGCAGGATATTTTTACCGTCAAAAGAGCTACTGTAAATTCCAACCTGGATGATTTTGGTTCCGCCTTCTACAATAACGGGATTATTTTCGCTTCCGACCGTGGCGTCGGAGGGGCCGTCAAACGGAATCATTCCTGGACCGGCAACCCCTTCCTGGATCTTTATTATGCTCCAATCAAAGGTTGCGGTTCGGAAGTCACTTACGGAAAACCCGAAAAATTCGAGGTGGGTATTAACTCTAAATATCACGACGCCATCGTCGCCTTCAGCGCCGATAAAAAAACGGTTTTCTTTACCCGCAATAATTTTAGTCATGGCAAATCAGGCCATGACGATAGCGGGATCATGCGTTTAAAGATATACTCCGCTCAGCAAAAATCTAAAGGCGGCAGTTTTTCCAACGAAGAAAGTTTGCCTTTCAACAGCGACGAATACTCCTGCGCCCATCCCAGCCTCAACGCGAACGGAACAAAATTATACTTTGCTTCCGATATGCCCGGCGGCTTTGGCGGGATGGATATTTACGTGTCCGAATTAGAGAACGGACGATGGGGACCGCCCATGAATATGGGACCCGGCGTCAATACGGAGGGGAACGAATTATTTCCTTTCATAACGAAAAGCGGTCGTTTGTATTTTTCCAGCGACGGCAATATCGGCCTCGGCGGCCTGGATATTTACTTTGTCGACCCCAGAGACAATAATCAATGGACGGTTCCTGAAAATGTCGGCGCGCCGATCAACTCCATCGACGACGATTTTGCGATCAGCTTCAACGACGACGGAACCTGCGGATTCTTTTCTTCCGACCGGAAAGGCGGTTCGGGCAGAGATGATCTGTATAGTTTTACAAAGTCCGCAACGCCGGTTAAAATATTTGTGTACGACGCTAACACTAAAGAAGCCATTGCGGGGGCGACCGTCCTGTCAGATTCCTGCGGTCATAAATCCTTAAAGACCGGTAAAGACGGAAAAGTAACCGTCGATATGAAATTCAATTCCTGCTGTTCATATACGGCTTCCATGGATGGTTTCAGCCAAAATACTAAAAAAGGCTGCGTGCAGGACGCCGGGACGGTGGAAGCTTCAGTCATTGAAATTCCGCTCTCCCGCAATCTTACCTTTAAAATAGAAGGAATCGTTTTCGACCAAAGCACCGGCCTCCCGCTGGAAGGCGCGCGGATAACGATGACCAACGACTGTCAGGATTCAACGCAAACCTTTATCACCGACGCCTCTGGCCGGTATAATTTTAATCTTGCTAAAGAATGCTGCTTCAAATTAAAGGGAGAAAAAGATAAATATTTTGCAGCCTCCTCCGCAGATCCGCTCTGCACAAAAGGATTAACGGAATCTAAAACGTTAATGAGTAATTTAAACCTGCAGCCTACCCTTTCCCCTGCAACTACAATGACCGGCGACGTCATGCCGCCGTCTGCAAAAACCAAAGTAATAAAAACAGATAAACCTAAAACCATTTTCCACGATGATCTAACGGGTCTGTACATGGACCCAAAAACCGGCAAGCCGGCTAAAGGAAAACATAACGGATTAACTTATAAGGACGGCGCGATCGTCGACGATCCTAAGAGTAGCGCTTTTGTTCCTTCGGCGACCAAATACGATACTTCTTTTAACGCGCAGGCTTACCTGCTTCATATTTACTATGATTTCGACCAGTCTTATATCCGGGAAGAATCCACGCCTGAATTGGAAAAATTGAATAAGATGCTTCAGGAAAACCCTACTTATATCGTCGAAATCGCTTCGCATACGGATTCAAGGGGTTCGGATTCTTATAACAACCGCTTATCTCAGCGCCGGGCGGAATCGGTGGTCCGTTGGCTGATTGACCACGGCGTAGACCGCGAACGTCTTGTTCCGAGGGGGTACGGCGAATCCATGAACGTAAACCGTTGTATGAATAATGTGCCTTGCAGTGAAAAAGAACATCAAATGAACCGGCGCACGGAATTCCGGGTACTGGGATGTAAAGGTTGTGTAGACCAAAAAATGGCTAAGTTATCCAAGCCAAACGATAATACAAAGGTAAACGCCTGCAAAGGATGCCCGTTTTAGAGCTGACGTATTCAAATAGGTTAGAGTAAAAGTGAATATATGGGAGGGAGGCTGCTTTGGCGGCCTCCCTTTTTTTATCTGCGTCAATCGTACGCCAGTCCATATTTTTGCAAAACGTCGGCGGGAACTCCGTCCCATTGATTGGGCGTGTTGCCCATATAACCGACGTCTTTCCAGCCCATTTCAGTGGTGAAAAAACCGGTCATTGTCAAATTTCTCATCCGGTTAAAAAACGCAACGCCCGGCGTAAATTCTGGCGTCGCCTTTTCCGGGTATGCGATCAGGTCAACCAGTTCAATTCGTTGAGCGCCGTCGCAGTCGGCAAAAGTTTTGCCATACCTTTTCCGGCACTGATTATCCAACCAGTTCAGCCCGCCGCGCATCGGCGTTTGCTGGTCCGGCTGATCTTTCATCATAAACTCGATAAACGCTGGAACCCCCGCTTGGGTCGCGCTGCCTGAAACGCCGTCGGCCGGAACGATGATATCGCTCAATATAGCCACGGTTTTTAATTCATGATCGGTGAAAAACTTCTCCGCCTTAAGCTTGGCTTCCCGGATTTGCTCGACGGGCGTTCTGCCGTCTTTTGCTTCCGTCGGATCTTCTTTGCCGAGCGGTAAGACGCGATTGATCGCGTCTCTATTTTCAAGCGGCCCCACGCTAACGCCCATAGTCGCCAGACCCAGGGCTTTCAACGAATCGCGTCTTTTCATGTTAATATATTTTTATTTTTCCAAACCTTCTTATCTGTAAAACTTTGACAGTTGGATTTGAAAATTGAGTTATTTCATAATTCATCATTCATCATTTTCTAAAGCTTGTTTGCTTTCACTTGGTCGGCAATAAATTCGGACGCCCGCATTGAATTCGCTAATATGGTCCAGGTCGTATTTTTATGCGGCTGCGATACGAACGGCGCGCCGTCCACTACAAATAAGTTTTTAACGTCGTGCGCTTGGCAGTTTTTATTCAATACAGATTTGCTTTTGTCGTTTCCCATTCGGACGGTGCCAACTTCATGAATGATCCTGCCGGGAGCTTCGAGACCGTATTGGGCGGCGGCGCCGGGATTGGTTCCGGTAGCAATTCCGCCGACTTCGTGAATGATCTGCTCGAACGTTTGTTGCATGTGTTTTGCCTGGTTGATCTCGTAATCCGACCAGGTGTAATGAAAACGCAGCACCGGAATACCAAATTTATCAACGACGCTCGGGTCAAGTTCGCAATAGTTATCTTCTTTTGCGATAGCCTCTCCCCTACCGGCCATGCCGATATTCGCGCCGTAGAAACGGCGGGCTTCTTCTTTCAGCCTTGTTCCGTATCCGCCGGCAGGCAGCATAGACCCGTCTTTTTGAGCGATCTTCCCGTTCATGCCTTCCATGCCCATCCCGAAACCGTAACCCGGCATACCCATGCCGCCCCAATATTCAATATGATAGCCGCGCGGGAAATCCAGTTTTTTGTTATCCAGCCACCAGGGCGTATAAACGTGCATGCCGCCTACACCGTCTTCGTTGTAGCGCTTCCGGTCCATCATGGAAGGAACAAAAGCGGAACGGCTTAAACCGGTCGAATCGTGCAAATATTTACCGACCACGCCGCTCGAATTACCAATCCCGTTACTGAAACGGGCAGATTTAGAATTCAGCATCAGGCGGGCCGTTTCACAGGCGGACGCCGCCAGTACGACAATTTTTCCGCGGATCGTTTTTTCGGACAGGTCTTTTTTATCGACATAAGATATGCCCGTGGCCAGACCAGTCGAAGCGTCGGTCAAAACCTCGCGGGCCATAGCGTTGGTAAACAGGTCGACATTCCCGGTTTTGATAGCCGGTTTCACCAGTACTGAAGAAGAAGAAAAATCCGCGTAAGCGTAGCAACCCCGATTACATTGCCCGCAATAAAAACAGGAGCCGCGCTCGCTGTTGATCGGTTTGGTCAGGATGGATAAACGCGAAGGAATGGTCGTGATCCCTAAACTTTTAGTCGCTTTCTTTATCATCAGCTCGTGCAAACGCGGTTTGGGCGGCGGCAGAAAGTAACCGTCCGGCTCGTTGAACAATCCTTCGTTGGAGCCGAAGACGCCGATCAACTGATCCACTTTATCGTAGTAGGGTTTCATATCGTCATAACCGATCGGCCAGTCTTCGCCCAAACCGTCCTTACTACGCGCCTTAAAGTCGTCGGGACCAAAGCGGAGCGAAATGCGGCCCCAGTGATTGGTGCGCCCGCCCAGCATCCTGGAACGGAACCAGTCGAATTTAGTCCCGTTTTTCCGGGTATACGGTTCGCCCTCCAGTTCCCAGCCGCCCCAGGCGGCGTCAAAATCCCCAAAATTGCGCTGATAGGTGGACGCGCCTCGGCGCGGCGACGCCCAGGACGGCTTGAGTTGGGTAATATATTTAGGGTCGCCCGGATCGTAATAGCCGCCGGCTTCTAAAAGCGCCACTTTAGCGCCCGCTTTCGCCAGCGTATAGGCGGCCATACCGCCGCCCGCGCCCGACCCGACGATCACGACGTCATAAATCTTAGGTTGTTCGAGAATTTGCATAGTAGAAAAGGTGTTGAAGAGCAGAAAATTCTATTGCGAAAAGTAACACCTGCCAAAGATACTTTCTGTATTCATTTTTCAGGTAAAATTTAGTCAATATTTTTATGAATTATCCCCAACCGACTTTACCGAATAAATGTTAAATAAAAACAAAGGAGCAAATTGTTTCTGCTTTAATTGTATATTTACTGAATAGATTTCTTCTCCTTCCCGCGCTTCTATTAAAGGCCATGATAAAAGTCGGTACGCTAATATCTTTTTTTTTTATTTCAGCGCTCGCCTTCTCCCAGGTTTCGCTGGAAACCGACGGTTATTGTACAGGCGCAATGCTGACCATCCAAACCAATAAAAGCGTTCGTTCTATCCTTTGGCTCCAAAATGATGCTCCCGCGCCGGGCGCGGACGACGTGCAGGGAACTTTATCCATTGTAGCGGG
>JBBRMZ010000147.1:0-11708 GCA_038230555.1 Chitinophagales bacterium | reverse complement strand
GGGCCAGCGTATATTCCAGCGCCACAATTTGGTTGCGGGCGTCCAGCGCCGCATATTGGTTGGATTTAATGACGGGAACGGGTTTTAGAGCTTGTTCATCCAGTCTGGAATACAGTACGTATACTTCTGGTTTTACTTTTCCGGAAAAGGCAGAGTCAATTAATAGCTCGTATAATAGCGTTTGTACATAATTATTATGATTGATCTGATGTTGATTTGGCCGATATAAAGTGGAACTTTTTAGTTCGATAATGGCGCTCTTTGAACGGTCGGATTCTAAATAAAATAAGTCCAGTCGCCCTTGTAAGCCATATTTTTGCGAGTAAAAAGACGGTTCAATAAAGCAGTATTCAGCGTGAATATTTCTACCCTGAAAACCGCTTTTAACCATTTTTTGCAGATTGTTAAAATGTCTTTCAGCGTCGTTCATCAGAACCGCTACCTGCCCGTCTCCCATCATCCCAAAAATCAATGCGTTATTTCCCAGTTTAAAGACTTTTAAGAATAACTTCTTAAAAGACTGATGCGGATCGGCAATTAGTTCGTCCAGAAAAAAATTAGCGACGTTGCCCAATAATATGGACGGATTATTTTCGAATGGAATGAATTTTTTTAACAGGTATAACCAGGGTTCGGATCCGGAAAATCGGAAGCATTCGGCTATAGCGGTAACGTCCACCAGGTAGTCGGGTTCCGCAATAAAAGCTAATGGATAAAAAATTCCCTCTGCGTCGATCTCCACATTAAGCAGGTTCACTGTAACAGGAAATCCATACGTTTTAAAAAGCGTAGATACCGTTTTTGAAAATCCCTGATTTCTATTCGGGATATTATATTTAATATGAATAATTTGAGACGGATTATCTTCTTCCACGCCTGTAAAATATTCATTCGCCTCGTCTGCTCCCGTCAGAAAAACCCGGGTTTGGTCTTTCCATTTTAGCGCCGCTACTTCAGAAGTTGTATAATTAAACGGATTTTGAACAAGCGGCGAAAGGGTAGGGGGAACGGATTCCTGAAAAATATCTTTGATCGCTTCAGCGGTTACTTTAATCCCCAACAGGTAAAGCAGATCCGGTTCGTTCCTCAGGTCTTTGCCAAGGCGAAGGGATCTAATTTCATATAAAAATATATGTATATAACGGGCGGTGTTACCGGGAATTTTAAATTTTCTGACCGCATAATGGATGCGCGCGTTCAGCGATTTAAAATAAAATTGTTCGTCTGAGGTAACTTCAGTGAAGATAGCGCCGATTAATTCATAGATTCTTTCAGACCGGGCGCTTTCTGTTTCTTCTTTAAGAGCTATAATGTTTTCTAAAGCCTGATAATAAAATAGCGGCCTCGCGGGGTTAATCATTATTTTAATTTCTAATCGTCGTCCTTTTATCGAATAAACATGCCGGTTAAACGCATCAGATCAATTTCAGCATTTTTGGCGTCAAACCGGGCGGCAATTTCCCTTAATTTAACGTCTTCAAAATCTTTTTGAATCAATTTTAAGTCTAATATGGTCGATCTGCCCAACCGGAAACGTTCCTGGGCAATGTCGATACTTTGGCGGGCCAGTTGCTCGCTTTGCTCTTCAATGGTTAATACCTGTAACGAATACTGGAAATTTTGATAAGCGGTCGCCAGCGTCCCGCCCAGATCAGATTCCGATTGTTGCATTCTCAAACGGTTAGCTACAACCTCAAGTTTTGCATTTTCTACCAGTCGCTTGATATTATGCCCGTCGTAAAGCGGTAAACTGGCTACAATACCCGGCGTAAGACCTATATTTTGATTCAACAAATTTATTCCTGCCTGATTGTCAACCCTGTTGGCGCTTAGGGTTGCATTAACGCCTAACCTCAGACTGGCCAAAGTTTCAGTCTCCCGCACAACGAGTTGCAAAACTTCGCTTTGACGTTGAAATAGTTCGAGGGATTGATTTTTTTCAAGGACCGCCTTATTCAATGCATCAATATTCCAGTCGGTTCTGACCGGCGCACTTGTATCCGCAACTTCAAAATTATAGTTTGGCTGCGTCATTAGTTGTGCCAGCGCCGCTTTAGCAGTAATCACTGTCCCCTGCTGTCGAATCAACAAAGATCGTTGTGTATTTAGATCAACCTCTGCCTGTAATACGTCGAGGTTATTGCCCGACCCGACGTCAAGCCGGGTTTTAGCCAATCGTGCCCGCTCTTCAAATAAGCCGATTTCTTCGTTGTAAGTTTTACTTATTCTTTCCTGCCGGATAACATTAAAATATGCTTTTGAGACGTCGGAAATTAATTGTTCAACCTGGATGCTAAAATTTAAATCAGATACCAACTTAAGCGCTTTCAGGCGGTCGTACGTATAATATCTTCTTCTACCGTCCAACAGCGTATATCCTAAAGTGGTTCCGACGCCAATATTATTTGAAAACGCCGTCCGGTTAATTTCAGAAATTGAACCGCCGAGTTTATTTTGCTGATTCAGGTAAACTGCGCCGGGAGTCAGCGCCCCGTTTAAAGTAAGCGTAGGAAGGAACCCAGCATTTCCGCGCGTTACATTATTTTCCGCTTCTTTAATATTTATCTGAGCGGATTGCAAGCCAAAATTTTGTTTAAGCGCCTGGTCGATAGCCTGATCTAAAGTAAGCGTTGGCTGCGCGCAGGCTGACGTAACGACGCTTATAAAAAAAAGGAACAATAGAGCGCTTTCTAAAAATCTTAGGTTTTTCTTCTGTTTCAGTGACATATCGTTCATACCGCAAATGAATAAATGAATAAACGTCTAACGAAATCAATGAGCCGGAACCAGCGCGGGTTCCTCCGACGGCTTAAGTTCCGGAGTTTCTTGTTCTTCCACTCTTTTTTTATGCTGACCCGACAGGAATGTATATATCGCCGGAATAACAAAAAGCGTGAGGATCAATGAAAACATCAATCCGCCAATAATGACGATTCCCATCGACATCCTGCTTTTTGATCCGGCGCCCAAAGCCAGCGCAATTGGCAAGGCGCCCAGCATGGTCGCAAGACTGGTCATCAGGATGGGGCGCAAACGCGCCTGGGCGGCGTTTAAAATGGCCTCGCCTTTTGATTGTCCCTGCTCCCGGAGTTGATTGGCAAATTCCACGATCAATATACCGTTTTTCGTAACCAGCCCGATGAGCATAATAATACCGATTTCGGAAAATATATTCAGCGTCTGGTTAAAAAACCAAAGCGAGAACAACGCTCCGGCCAAAGCCAACGGCACGGTAAACATAATCACTAACGGGTCTACAAAACTTTCAAACTGCGCCGACAGAATCAGATAAACCAACAACAGCGCTAATCCGAAAGCGAACAAAATATTGGAAGAACTTTCCGCAAAATCTCTTGAAGGCCCGGAAAGGCCGGTTTTAAAAGTATCGTCCAGCGTGGAAGCGGCGATAGCGTCCATTGCCTTGATCCCTTCGCCAATCGTGCGGCCGGGCGCCAGGCTGGCCGAAACGGTAGCAGATTCAAAGCGGTCAAAGTGGTATAATTGCGGCGGGCTGCTCGATTCAACCACGCTGACAATGTTGTCCAACTGGACTAAATCGCCCCGTTTATTGCGTACGAATAAAGATTTCAAATCCAAAGGTTCGTCGCGATTTTGCCGGTCGACCTGTCCTACCACAGAATACTGTTTTCCGTTCATGATGAAATAGGCATAGCGCAGGCCGCTGAGCGCGAATTGAATGGTTTGAGCAACGTCCTGAACGTTGACCTCCAGATTTTTCGCTTTTTCGCGGTCGATTTTGACATTCAACTCCGGTTTATTGAATTTGAGGTTAACGTCGACAGTAGAAAAAATTGGATTAACGCGGGCAGCCGCCTCAAATTTGGGGAGAAATTCCTTCAATTTATCAAAATTCTGCGCTTTCAATACGTATTGAATCGGCAATCCGCCAAAACCGCCTGTCGAAATGGTTTGCTGCTGAATGATATAGGTTCGCGCTTCAGGAAAAGCTTTTGTTTTAGCCGTTATATAGTTAGCGATTTCCAATTGCGAGCGCTTTCGCTGGCTGGGATCTTTTAACATCAGACGAACAAAACCGGTGTTTGCCGCCCCGCTGCCGTTGAAACCGGGCGAAGTAACGGTCAGAACCACGTTATTTTCAGGAACGCTATCCAGTAAGAAATCGTTTAGTTTCAACATATAATTGTCCATGAAGTCGAAGGACGCCCCCTCGGGAGCCGTCGATACCAGGCGCATAAAGTTTCGGTCGTCCAATGGAGCTAATTCTGAATTCAAGTTCTTCATCAGAAAATAAATCAGTAAAAAACAGCTAGCTATAATAGGGAAAGTCAGCCATCTCGCTTTCATAAAACCAGTAAGCGAATTTTTATAACCGTTTTCCATCCGTTCAAAGAAAGGCTCCGACCAGGTGTAGAAAGCCGTTTTTTTGTTATTTTTACGGATCAGGTAAGCGTTTAGCATCGGCGTCAACGATAAAGAAACGAAGGCAGAGATCAATACCGAGCCTGCCAACACTACGCCAAACTCTTGGAACAATCGTCCTACAAAGCCCTTCATAAATATCACCGGCATGAAAACCGCTGCCAGGGTGATGGACGTCGAAATAACGGCAAAGATAATTTCCTGCGAGCCCTTAAAAGCCGCCTGTACGGGATTCATCCCCGCTTCCACTTTTTTGTAAATAATTTCCGTAACCACGATCCCGTCGTCCACCACCAGACCGGTAGCCAGTACGATAGCCAGCAAGGTCAATACATTTATTGAATAGCCCATCACGTACATTATAAAAAATGCCCCTGTCAGCGAAACGGGAATATCGATTAACGGACGGAAAGCAATGGTCCAGTCCCGGAAAAATAAGAAAATAATGATCACTACCAGCCCCAAGGCGATTAAAATGGTTTCCCGGACTTCGGTGACGCTTTTGCGTACAAACTGTGTATTGTCCAGCGCTATGCTGATTTTAAAGTCCTTGGGGAGCGTTTTTTTAAACTGGTCGTATCGCTTGTAAAATTCGTCGGCGATTTCAAGATAGTTGGCGCCCGGCTGTGGGATTAAAGCCAATCCGATCATTGGGGTTCCGGCTTGCCGAAGGACGGTTTCTTCATTTTCAGGGCCTAAAATGGCGTATCCGACGTCTTTTAGTTTGACTGTTCTATCATTGGATTCCACCAGAATGACCTCGTTAAATTGTTCTGGCGTCGTTAACCGCCCAACCGTATTAACGGTCAACTCCGTATTATTTCCTTCAATCCGTCCGCTTGGTAATTCTATGTTCTCTTTATCGATTGCCTGTTTTACGTCCAACGCCGTCAGACGATAGGATGCAAGCCGCGCGGGATCCAGCCAGATACGCATAGCATAGCGTTTTTGTCCCCAGATCTGAATGTTACTGACGCCTTTGATGGTTTGAAGCCGTTCCGCTAAAACGTTTTCGGCATAATCGCTCAAAGCCAAAATGCTTTTGTTATCGCTCTGAACGACCATGGAAAGAATCGCGTCCGCATTCGCGTCCGATTTTTGCACGACCGGCGCGGCGTCGATATCCTGCGGAAGCAAACGAACGGTCTGGGATACTTTGTCCCGAACGTCGTTGGCGGCAGCTTCCAGATCTTCATTGATCTCAAATTCTATCGTGATCTGGCTACTGCCGGTATTGCTTGAGGAAGAAATGGATCGGATTCCCTGAATACTATTCATGGCTTTTTCCAGCGGTTCGGTGATCTGCGATTCGATCACGTCGGCGTTCGCGCCCGTATAGCTGGTGCGGACATTAATAATCGGAGGGTCAATACTTGGGTATTCCCGAACGCCCAGATAAAAAGCGCCTATGAGGCCAAACAACATGATTAAGAGGTTCATGACAATGGTCAGAACCGGGCGTTTGATACTAATGGAAGATAAGCTCATGATATTATATTTAAACGCGGGATTCCGCTTTTATCGTTCACCAATAGCGCCGTCCTAACTTTTAACGGATACTTTTACCGGCTGCCCCGGCCTTAAAGAAATAATTCCGACGGTAATAAGCGTATCCCCCGGCTCGACGCCGTTCACGATCTGCACTTTTGTATCCGTTCTTATCCCAATATCTACATTTTTAACCACGGCAACGCCGTTTTTACAAAGAAAAACGGTTTGCCCTTTTAAAACAGGCGTCAGCGCTTCTGTTGGAATCATTAATGCATTATCGGTTTCCTTCAAATTAAAGTCCACCCTTACAAACGTTCCCGGGTGCAATAAATTTTGATTATTAGGCGCGATGGCGCGTAATTTCAGCGTCCGGGTTACCGGATCCACCTGCGATTCTGCCGCATAAACCTTGCCTTTAAAACTAGCAGCGCCGGGGGTAGGCGATTTTCCACCCTCGCTGGAAAAAATAATATCGTCGCCGACGCGGGTTTGGTTAGCGTATTTATCGGGTACTGTGAAATCTATTTTTATAGGATTCAACTGTACTACCGTCGCTATCGGGGTTTGAGGGGTTGCATAACTTCCGAGGCTGACGCTTCTTAAACCGCAAACGCCGTCGAATGGAGCATATATTTCCGTTTTTTGAACCTGCGCCTGTGAAAAATCCAGGTCTGCCTTTAAGCCTGAAATTTGGTTGGCGACAATATCGTACTCGTCCTGGCTGATTCCTTTTACGTCGAGGAGTTTTCTGAGCCGTTGCTCGCTTTGCTGAGCCAGCTCTAAAGACGCTTTGGTTTTTCTGATTTGCGCCTGCAAGTCCGCATCGTTCAGTTTGACCAGCAACTGGCCTTTTTTGACGGGTCTACCCTCGGCAATATTCAGTTGAGTGATTTTCCCTGAAGCCTCGGGACGTAAATCAACCATTTCTGACGCGATGACCGTCCCGACTGCAAAAATTTTATTGTCCAGTTTTTCTCCCTTAAGGACTATTCCTGTAACCTGAGCAGTTTTAAGGGCTTTAGTTGGCGCGCCTCCGCCGGCAGCCGGCGAAGCGGAAGCGTCTAAGTTAGGCGTAGGAAAATATTTTGATTTAACAAAAGCCAGTATCGCCGCTAGTGCGACAAAAAAAAGGACCCGAAGAACAATTTTCATATATAAGTTGATTTATCTCAAAAACACTGCGAGACAAAGGTAAATATTTATCCTTAACCCTAAAAAACAAATAAAGGGGGCTTTTGTTAAAAGAAAATTATATTTTGTACGCTTGTTACCGGATTGAGTATTTCCGAATAACCTGTTTAAATTATACAGTTTTTTAGTCGATAGCGGACGGTTGTATTCAACGTTCAATTATATGGTAAGACTTTTTACGGGCTATTTTTTGTAAGCCCGATTGCTCGGCGCCTATATTTTATCATTCATATTTTATATTTTAATAAATGGCTTCCTCTTTACAGAATTTATCCGAGTATAATCCTGGAAACATACCGGCCGGCGATGCTATGCTGATTGGAGTGGTCGTTTCAGCATGGAACCCTGCCATTACCCATGCGCTTTACGATGGATGTTTATCAACACTTTTACAACATGGGGTAAAAGAAGAAAATATTTTTACCATCCAGGTTCCCGGCTCGTTTGAGTTGCCGGTCGGCGCCCGGATGTTGTCTCATAAGCATTCTCAACTGGACGCCGTTATTTGTCTGGGCTGCGTCATAAAAGGGGAGACTAAACACGACGAATACATCAATTCCTCCGTCGCGTCGGGTTTAACAAGTTTAAGTATCGCCTATAACAAACCGTTTGTTTTTGGCGTCCTGACCCCCGACAACGAACAACAGGCGATGGACCGCGCAGGGGGAAAATATGGAAATAAAGGCGTCGAAGCTGCCGTAACCGCTTTGAGAATGGCCGCGCTCCGAAAAGAGCTGACAAAAGAAAAAGGCCGGATTGGATTTTAAATATTCGATCCCTATCTTACGCCGCTTTTAAAAAAAAACAGCCCGGCGTATGACTTTTATTCTTTTTCTTTCCGTTCTTTTGCTGGCTTTTTCCAACGGCGCGAATGATACGTTTAAAGGGGTCGCCACCCTCTGGGCGTCCAATACGACGGATTACGACAAAGCCCTTCAATGGTCCGTCGTTTTTACCCTGGCCGGTTCGGTTTGTTCTTATTTTTTTGCTTCCCTTGTTTTAAAAAATATTGCCGAATTGGGCGTCGTTCCTGATCGGGTTTTCCAGGACGTCCGCTTTATCGCCGCCATTGCCCTGAGCTCGGGATTGACGATTTTCATCGCAAGCCTGCGCGGGTACCCCGTTTCGACCACGCATACTTTGCTGGGCGCCATGGTCGGAGCCGGTTATCTCGCGGCGGGCGACGACTTATATCTCTCCTCTTTACTCAAACATTTTTTCCTGCCTTTGCTGTTAAGTCCGCTATTAAGCGTTTCTCTAACGTTCATTGTCATGCAATTTTTACACCTGATTCCCGCCTGGAAACCCGCCGAAACGCATATCCTGGATGAAAAAGACAAAAAAGGACTCGTCAACGGACTGCATTATTTAAGCGCCGCGCTGCTCAGTTTTATGCGCGGGCTGGGCGATATGCCTAAACTAACGGCGCTGCTGATTTTATTTCCATTTATTCCCCCCTTTTTCACTATCCTGTTATTAACGTTATTAATGGGGCTGGGCGGTCTTTTTGGCTCTTTCCCGGTCGCCGCCCGTATATCCAAAAATATTACTCCAATGACTCCCGTTCAGGGTCTCGTTGCCAATTCCGTTAGTTGCGGTTTAGCCCTCTTGTCCGCCGCTCAGGGACTACCAGTTTCCATTAACTACATTTCCATCGGCTCCATTTTTGGGATCGGGTTTATAGAAGAAAGCGCAAATAAAAAAGAAGTCTTCAACATCATTATCTGCTGGTGTTTAACCCTACCAGTCGCTTTTGCATTCAGTTTTTTTATTTATTTCGCCCTTACTCTCACATCCTGAAAAATGATAACTTTGTAACCCCTTCGATCAAAAAAGAACAGAATCCTTTACAATTTACAATCAATGCGAAGAATGGGTTGAAAAGTATAAATAGCAGATAACTAACGTGTTTTATTTTTCGGCTATCAACTACCGACCAAGTTTTTACGGTTTTTTAGTTTCCCTTACGCTCCGTTATTCCCCAAATCCAGTGAATAATGAGTATGACTTAATTAAGAGACATGTATGGCTCAATTATGAATTAGGTATGACTCGTGTATGACTCAAGTATGACTCAGGTATGACTCAGGTATGACTCAGGTATGACTCAGGTATGACTCAGGTATGACTCAGGTATGACTCAGGTATGACTCAGGTATTAAAAAATAATTAAGAATTAAATATGAATAATCATTTCTTCTCTGTCCTCTTTTTAGCCTTCGTGATATCTTATCCTGTTTTGGGTATCAATAATTATCAGAAGACCTCATTAAGCCCGATTGTCCGTCATGCCCCCGGCGACCGCTGGCAGCAGCGCGCCGAATACCTCATGGACGTCGATTTTGACCATACGAAACATCAATATCACGGAACGCAAAGGCTGACGTATTACAACAATTCGCCGGACGAACTGAAACAGGTTTTTTACCACCTGTATCCGAACGCTTTTCAGCCGGGCAGCGCGATGGACGTAAGGTCGCGGACCATTCCCGATCCGGATGGGCGGATTGGCGACCGGATCAGCAAATTGAAGCCGGACGAGATGGGGTTCCTGAAAATCAATTTCCTGAAAATCAACGGGAAATCCATTCCGTTCAGAACGGAAGGGACGATTTTAGAAATTGTGTTGCCGGAAGGCATTGCCCCGGGCGCCAGAGTGGTTTTTGAAACGGATTTTAGCGGGCAGGTTCCCGTACAGATCCGACGGAGCGGTCGGAATAATATGGAAGGAATCGCTTATTCGATGACGCAGTGGTACCCTGAATTATGCGAATACGACGAGCAGGGCTGGCATTCGGAGCCTTATGTTGCCCGGGAGTTTTATGGCGTCTGGGGTGATTTTGACGTGACTATACATATTGATCCTAAATTTACCGTCGCGGCTTCCGGGATATTACAAAACCCGTCGGAAATTGGCCGGGGGTATGAGCCGGAGGGTGCGACGGTCAAACCAAACGTCGTCAATGGAAAACAAGCCTGGCGGTTCAAAGCCCAAAACGTGCATGATTTTATGTGGGCCGCCGATCCGAATTATGTCCATAAAAAAATACGGGCGGACGACGGCACGCTGCTGCATTTTTTCTACGTGGAGAACGCGAAAACGAAAGCCTGGGCACAACTGCCCGCCATTATGGCGAAGGGATTTGGCTTTGCTTCAAGAACCTATGGCAAATATCCGTATTCGGATTTCTATTTTATCCAGGGTGGAGACGGCGGCATGGAGTATCCCATGTCCACGCTGATCCGCGGCGAGGGACAATTAGAAGGGCTGGTCGGCGTGGCGACGCACGAAAGTTTGCATAGCTGGTACCAGGGCGTTTTGGGATCCAACGAAAGTTTATATCCGTGGATGGACGAGGGGTTTACGACTTTCGCAGAGGCTTATGAATTAAATTATATCCGATCGCTGGGTCTGATTCCGGGCGCGCAGGCGGTCGACGACCCGATGGAGGACAACGTCCACGCTTATTGTAATTTTGCCCTAAGCGGGAAAGAAGAAGCGCTCACTACTCATGCCGACCATTATATGACCAACCGCGCGTACAGCATCGGCAGTTATGTAAAAGGCTCGGTTTTTCTTCAACAGATCAAATATATCATCGGCGAAGACCATTTTAATAAAGGGCTGCTGCAATATTTCGATACCTGGAAATTCAGACACCCCAACGCCAACGACGTGATACGGGTATTTGAAAAAGAGTCCGGCCTGGAACTGGACTGGTTCAAAGAATATTTTGTGAATACAACTCATACCATCGACTACGGCGTTCAGCGGGTCACGGGCGATAACGCTGAAACCGCTACGGTCGTATTAGAAAAAATAGGCCGCATGCCTATGCCGCTGGACGTCGTAGTCACGTATAAAGACGGAACCAAAGAAATGTTCTATATTCCGCTGGATATCCAGCGCGGCGAAAAACCAAACGAAAACCCAGCCGTCAAATTTACTGTTTGCAGACGCTGGCAATGGGTAAATCCGACATATGAATTGCAAATTCCTTTTGGGGTAGCTAAGATCCGTTCGGTCGAGATCGATCCGTCTATTCGGATGGCGGACGTGAAAAGAGAGAATAATATCTGGATTTCGGCGAATTGAGAGAGGATTTTAATTTTTTTGGAAGTTTAGTGAGAAATAAATTAATTGGGAAGCGAATAAAAGGCGCAATCTGACTCCGACTAAAATTAACAGATGATCTGCTTTTGCAAAATTAATTAAACATAATTTTGACATTTGTAAAATATAGTTTAATTTTGAGGGTCGACTATACTTTTTCAATGCTGGTCTGTTCGCTTCCCAATTTTTTAATGCATACCATTTCTGATATTTATCCTTTTATCCAACAACGCGCTATGAAAATACGTAACGGTTGGATTTGGACCAGCGCAGCTGTCATTGCAGGGGTGTTAATATTCCAGCATTTTCGGAGTCAGTGGCCGAAAGAATTGGCTGATTATCGCGATCAGTTACCCGATAAAATTGATTAGGGCCAGCGTATATTCCAGCGCCACAATTTGGTTGCGGGCGTCCAGCGCCGCATATTGGTTGGATTTAATGACGGGAACGGGTTTTAGAGCTTGTTCATCCAGTCTGGAATACAGTACGTATACTTCTGGTTTTACTTTTC
>JBBRMZ010000146.1:0-11897 GCA_038230555.1 Chitinophagales bacterium | reverse complement strand
TAAAAGCCGCAGTGTGTTTACGACGCGTTTTCTTTTCCATTTTAGACAGATTTTAGATGATAAAATTATACATTTTTCACCTTAACTCGCTGTCCTATTTTTGGGGAGTATTATAAAGTCGTTCATATTTTTACCTATACCTTACAGAACGAACCTTTTTTAAAAACGGTTGCGCATGGCGCTCTAATTATAAAGTTAATTATAATTAATGCTAATAATGGGTTGAAAATTGCAATAGCGGTTAAATACCGGGCTGCCTTTCGCGTATATTTAACTATAAACCATTATGGATAGAGCGTTTCCGGGTTATCTTTTAGTTCGACCTTTCCTCAGACTGAGCACAGTTTGAGAGAGGGGTTATACATGACTCAGACATGGCTTATGTACGGCTTATGTACGGCTTATGTATGACTCAAGGGATTGACGAATAACAAGGACGAACGGACGTCCGGGTCGGAATTTATGGGAGGAAAGAGGTCAGGCTCCCGTTGTATGGACTTCCGATTTTCGAGTCTATCGTCCCGGAGGCCTTTCAGGGTTTTTTAACCCAGTATTCGCATAATTAGTATTTATTCTGCTTCAGAACGTTTGCTCTCGCCGTTCAGTATATTTACCCCTTTCACCACAACCATTTTTCCGGCATATTCGTCGCTCAGGCTGTAATAGCCGTTTCGCAGACTTTTCGGCTCTAAATCCGACCGTTTGAAGGAAAATTTACCGTCTTTGCTTTTGCTATCCAGGTAATAGAAAAAAGACTGCCCGTTTTCGTCTTTCATGGCGGCGGCGTCGGGGACCGACCAGGCAAGGGCGCTTTGCGTTTCGACGGTCGCCGTTAATTGCATTTCCGGCAGTATCAGGGCGTCGGCGGGGGCGGAAAAGGCGGCGCGCGCGATGGCGACGCGGCTCAGGGGATCGATTTCTTTGTTGATATATTCGACTTTACCGGTTGTTTCGGGAATGGAAGGGTCGGCAAACTTTATGCGAACGATCTGTCCGGGTTTGATTTTTTGCAGATCCTTTTCAAAGATGGCTATATCGGCGTGGAGATCGTTGATATTGCTGATATGGGCCAGTTTTGTTCCTTCGGGGGCGTCGGTCCCTATAGTGGTCGTAATGCGCGAAATATACCCGCCGATGGGGGCCCTGATCCTTATTTTATCCTGCGCGGCTTCCGGGTGGGCGTCCATATCTTTTGGATCCAACCCCGCCAAAGCCAGTTTGGACGTGGCAGATTTAATGATGGCCTGTTGAAAATATACCTTGGACTGTACGTCCTGCAAGTTTTTGGCTGCGCCCACATTTTCGGTACTTAACGTTTGCTGGCGTTGCAATTCTTTATCCAAAAAATATAATTCGCTGTTCGCTTTGCGGTAATCTTCCTGGAACTGGATCAGATCGGGCGAGATCATTTCAACAATAACGTCTCCCTTGCGGACCAGTCGCCCTTCCTTTACGTTGATTTTCTGAATGACGCCTTTAAAGACGGCGCTGACGTCGGCCATGGAATTAGCCAATACGGCTACTTTGCCGTTGACGGTGATGGTTCCTTCCAACGCCCGTTTCTGAGGTTTTCCCAGAACGACCCCCATCAGGTCCATTTGTTCCTGCGTCAGGTCGACCGTTTTAACCGATTCTTTTGCGGGAACGGAATCGGCGGCCGGCTTCGCGGCAGCGTCTGAAGCGGCGGGGCCGGCAGATTGGGTCGTTTTGGATTTATTGGCGCACGATACCCATAAAACGACGGGGATCAGGATATAGAGGTATTTCATTTTTCCTATGGTAATTAACTGCAACGTCTATCAATAAAAATTTGATTATCCCTGGGTTACCGCCCAAACGGCGAAGTTTTATACGGGTTTTTAAGCGGAAAAAAGTTTGGCGACCGCAAACGCCGCAGCCGCGGCTAACGCGCCAATCAAAGTAGTACTCAATGCGCCGCGCCAGGCGTTTTGACCAATTACTCTGCTTTTGAAATATCCAAAAATGCTCAATGCAATCAGCGTAACTGCCACGGAAGCAATTAAAGCCGAATTGACCTGATGGAAAATCATATAGGGAACTAAGGGTATTACCCCTCCCGCTACATAAGAAGCGCCTATATTGAGCGCCGAGCGGGTGGCGCGCTTTGGGTCGGGTTTCTCGAGGCCCAGTTCATATTTCATCATAAACTCGACCCATTTATCCTGGTTTTGCGACATTTCGTCGGCGATCAGTTGTTGGGTACTTTCGCTTAGCCCGTATGCGGCAAAGGCTTCTTTGACTTCCGCTTTTTCCACGTCGGGGAATAAAACGGTTTCTTCGTATTCGCGGGTCAGTTCGGATTGGTAATGATCGAATTCCGTTCTGCCGGCCAGATATCCGCCTAAGCCCATAGCGATTGATCCCGCAATAATTTCAGCCACGCCGGCAGTAATGATGATTTTGGAAGAATCCACCGCGCCGCTTAATCCGGCCGCTAAAGCAAAAGGTACTGTCAGTCCGTCCGACATGCCGATAATAATATCCTTTAGAATATCCGAACTCTCAAAATGTTTTTCCTGATGCATTGTTCAAAGTATTCGGTTTATCTGAAATAATTGAGCCGTATTACCGCGGCGTTGTAACTTTGCAAGGCCGTCAGATATCCCATTTTAATATCGAATGCCTGGCGGATACTCTGCAAAAACTCAAAAGCGGTAATTTCCCCCAACCGGTAAGATTTTTGGGAGGATACGATGATCGCTTCGGCCTGAGGTTGTAAATTGGTTTCCACGAAATCGATATTGGCCTGCGCCAGTTTGAAATCATTGAAGGCTTTCTGCCGGTTGTTTTGGAGGGTATATTCTGTTAATTGTATATCGTTTTGCGCGATTTGAACGTCCAGTTCGGCGCCTTTTATTTGCGCGTTGAGGCTTTTTTTCCAGATGGGAGCCAATAGGCCAAAGTGAAAAACCGGTAAATTATAAGGCGAGGAAACTAATTGGCTAATCTGCGTATTCAATCCCGGCAGCCGGTTAAGCCGCTGTCGCTGATATTCTTCCTCCCGCAATTTTTTTTGCTCCTGATAAAACCGGACAAGCGGAAGCGATTGATCGTTATACACTGCGGCAACGTTTGAAGGCGCTATTTTGTTGAAGTCGGCTGAAATGGCGACTTCCCTGGCGCCGATATAATTTCCTAATTCCGCAAGCGCGTTCTGATATTCCAGCCCCGCGCTATTCAGTTGTTGATGGATATTTTTATAAGTTACTTCCAAATTGAGTTTATCGAGCGGCGTAGTTGCGCCGGTTCTGAACTCGACGTCCGCCACGTGGGTCATGGCGCTGAAAACGCTGTCCTGTTGTTTCAGGTAATTGATTTTCTGGTTGACAAATAAAGCGTTTTGAAATAATTCGCGGACGCGAAGTTCTATATCGTAGCGGGTCACTTCCAGATCAGCCTCCGCTACCCGCGTTCTTTGTTGAAGCGTTTTTTCGTTTTGCTTATAAACGGAGGGCAAAGAAAATTGCTGAGCGATACCGAAATTGATCCCGTTTGGCGAGACTTGTGGTCCTTCGGAAAAAATCTCCGGGTTTTGCATCAATCTTGCCGTGGGAATTAACGCTTTACTTTGAGCGACAATGGTTTGTTGACGGATGGTCGAAGGATGCGTTTTAAAAGCCAAATCAATCGCTTCCTGTTCCGAATGTAAAACGAGAGAAGAAGCAGGGGCGTTTTGCGCTTGCAGGCCGTGTATTGAAATGAAAACGAGCAAAATGACGGCAATGGCGCCAGACGCCATTTTCCGCCTGTTAAAAACGATCGAATACAAAACCGGAAGCAAAATAAGCGTCAACAGCGTCGCGCTGATTAGACCGCCGATAACGACTGTCGCCAGCGGTTTCTGTACTTCCGCGCCCGCGCCCGTAGATAAAGCCATCGGCAAAAAGCCGAGCGAGGCCACCGTTGCAGTCATAATAACCGGACGGAAGCGCGTCATCACGCCTTCCATCACTCTTCTGCGGACATCGGTGACGCCTTCGTCGTGTTCAAGGTGATTAAAATAACCGATTAAAACCATGCCGTTCAATACAGCTACTCCAAACAAGGCGATAAATCCTACTCCCGCAGAAATACTAAAAGGCATTTGCCGGAGACATAAAGCAATCACTCCGCCAATTGCCGAAAACGGAATAGCTGAAAAGATGAGCGCCGTCTCGGTAAAGTTATTAAAAGTCAGGTACAACAACAATAATATCAGCGCTAAGGCGCCTGGAACCACGACCATTAACCGGTTTTTAGCGTTCTGTAAATTTTCAAATTGCCCGCCGTAAGTCGCCCGATAGCCCTGAGGTAATTTAACTTTCGCTTCCACCGCTTTCTGCACATCAGAAACGACGCTTTGAATATCGCGGCCGCGAACGTTGATGTTTACGTTCAGCGCGCGCTCGTTATTTTGTCTCGAAACGACCACGGGGCCGGATTGAATACTAATATCCGCTAATTGTTTCAGGGGAACCTGGACGCCCTGCGGGCTTGTTACTAATATTTCTCCTATATCCTCCATTTTTTGGGTTTCCGCCGCGCCTAAACGAACGGTTACGTCGAACCGGCGGTTTCCCTCGTACACCACGCCCGCTTTTTTTCCCGCAATAGCCATTTCCAGCATATTACCCGCTTCGTCGATCGAAATTCCATACCGGAGTAACGCGTCCCTTTTATAGGTAACAAAAAGCTGGGGCATACCTTTCGCTTTGGAAACCCCGACGTCGGCAGTTCCGGGAATAGTTTTAATGGCTTTAATGACTTTGTCGCCGAGATCAGAAAGCACGTTTAGATCGGGCCCTAAGACTTTTACGATCAGGTCCGTTTTAGCGCCGGTCATTAAATCGTTGAAACGCATGGAGGTGGGCTGCATAATAGACGTAGTGACGCCCGGGACGCCCGCCATGACGTCGCCCAATTGTTTTTCAAAGTCCTCGCGGTTATGGCATCGTTTCCAATGGTCATGGTCGTACATTTTTAACAACATGTCCATCTCCTCGACCCCCATGGGGTCTGTCGGCACTTCGGAGGCGCCCATTTTAGCGTTGGTCAGTTCAATTTCATCGGGAAATTCTTTTTTGACCAGCGCCTCAACGATTCTGGCGGTTTGAAGCATTTGGGTAAGGGCGGTTCCGGGCGGCATTCTGACTTCCAGCAAAAAATCCCCTTCGTCGAGCGAAGGTATGAACTCTCCGCCCAGCGTGGAAAAAAGCCATCCGGCAACTGCCAACAATACAATACTGGAACCTACAATGATGTTTTTATGGGATAAGGCAAAGGTAATAACCGGTCGGTAAAGACTTTTAAGCCCGTTCAATATTCTTTCTGAAAGCGATCGCTCGTTTTCTACCACATTTTTTAGCAGCAAAGCGGAGATCATCGGGACGTATGTGAGCGATAATAAAAAAGCGCCGGCCAAAGAAAAAATAACCGTCAGCGCCATCGGATTAAACATTTTCCCTTCAATGCCCGTCAACAATAACAGGGGAATATAAACGATCATAATGATAATCTCGCCGAACATGGCCGATTGGCGGATTTCATTGGACGCATTAAAAATGGTCGCTTCCTTTTGAACATTCGTTGTGTTGAGCAATCGGCTTTGACTGATCCTGCGCACCACATTTTCTACTATAATCACCGCGCCATCGACAATCAGGCCAAAGTCGATGGCTCCGAGGCTCATCAGGTTGCCGGAAACATGAAAAACCGTCATCATGCCGATGGCGAACAACAAGGAAAGCGGGATCACGGAAGCCACAATAAATCCCGCCCTCAGGTTGCCCAGCAACAAAACGAGCACAAAAATAACGATCAACCCGCCTTCCATCAGGTTGCGGGCGACGGTATGGATGGTCCGGTCGATCAATTCCCCCCGGTCTAAGAACGTTAATATCCTGAGCCCAGGCGGCAGGGTTTTTTGGATAGCGGCCAACCGCTCTTTAATAGCCGCCACTACCTGCCGAGAGTTTTCGCCTTTGAGCATCAGGATAACCCCACCCGCCGTTTCCACCCCGTCCTGTACCATACCGCCAAAGCGAATGGCGCTGCCCTCCTCTACCGTCGCCACGTCTTTGACCGCTACGGGCGTTCCGGCGTTGTTTTTAATAAATATATTTTTCAGGTCTTCTACGCCGGCGACAATTCCAACGCCCCGGATAAAATAAAGACTGTTATTTTTTTCTATATAAGCCGCCCCTGTATTCGAGTTGCCGGCATTCACAGCGTTAAACACTTCCTGCAAACTCATTCCGGCGGCTTTTAAAGAAGCGGGATTGACAATCACCTGATATTGTTTCGTGAAACCGCCGTAACTACTGACCTCCGCCACACCCGGCGTTCCCAGAAGCTGCCGTTTGACGATCCAGTCCTGGATTGTTCGCAATTCGGTGAGCGAATAGGTCGTATCCTTTGGGTTGTCGGGCACAATGCTGTATTGGTAGATTTCTCCGAGGCCCGTGGTCAGCGGTAGAAGTTCAGGTTTGCCGAAGCCTGCGGGAATATCCTGGGTTACTTTGGTCAATCGCTCCGTTGCCTGGTTGCGCGCCCAGTAATTGTCCGTTTTTTCGTCAAATTCAAGGGTGATCAGGCTTAAACCAAACTGCGAAACGGATCGGACGTTGATAAGGCCCTGAATATTGGCCATAGCAATCTCCACGGGATAGGTTACAAACTGCTCCATTTCGACCGGGCCGAGATTGGGCGCTATCGTGACCACATTCACCTGATTGTTGGTGATATCCGGCATACCGTCCAACGGAAGGCGGTTCAAAGAATAACCGCCCCATACGATCAGCGCGAGTACCAGCGCGGTAATGATGATTTTATTCTGTATACTGAACTGGATGATCCTCGATATCATGCTTATTTGACCTTTGGGAGCAAATATCTAAATAAAATACAAGAATGCAGTCTTAATCGTTCATTGTTAATGGTTATCCTGGCTTTTATTTGGCTTTGACGCCTAAGATATATACCGCTTACGAAGGGTTAGGAAATAAGGAACAGCGGAGGGCGCTTAATATTGATTTGGCGTCAAGGGCGAGCTGTTATTTTTTTGGCGGTTGGAGCTAACATGGGCGGGGGTTTTTTGAGCCGCATTAAAAAATTCTAATTGGCACGCAAAAAGACGACGAATTGCGCTCGTTTTTGCAAAGAATCCGGCGAAATTAGCTTAATTTACTGTTATCCTCTACTTAGTCGTTTTGAACTTCTTCGCTTTTAATGGCCCCATTAAAATTGATTCGGCGTGAGAAGTACATCACAAAAGCCAAGACCAGGAATAAACCAATACTTCCGACCAACAAGGCTAAATCTTCAAGTTGAATAAGTACAAAAATAAAACCGTATAATAAGACTAAGTTGGTTCCAATTAGAATTGCCAATTTATCATCTTTTAACACGCTTTTAGAATACCATGCAATCAGACCAATTGTCAGAATGGAAGCAATAAGATAGGCAAAGTTGTAGCTAATATGTTCTGATATGGAAAGCAGTAGCAAGTAGAAAACGCACAACGCAAAACCCACCAAAATGTATTGCAGCGGATGAACAGACTTGTTATTTATAAGTTCCAAAAAGAAAAACGTTAGAAACGTCAGGCCAATAATGAGAATGGCGTATTTAATAGAGCGGTTAGCTTTCGTGTAATTATCAATTGGGGTAAATAAATTGACGCCAAAAATTGATTCGGCTACTTTGAAATCGCTATTGAACCACGACTGAGGGAAATTTCTATTCAGGTGCAGCACTTTCCAAAATGCATTAAAACCCGAACCATTCACTGTTCTCGTTTCCGGTAAAAAAGCGCCTGTAAAACTCGGCGTTTTCCAAATGGACGTCAAACTAACCGTAGTTTCTTTCCCAACCGGCGTGAAATTTAAGGATTGAGAGCCGTTCAAATTAAGGTCAAACGAAAATTCTTCCGGTTTATCCGTTTGGTTATTGATGTTTATTTTAATTGGCGCGCTTATTCCGCTGCTTGAAATATCTTTATTGTCAATCCCGGGATTAAAATATTGAATAGCATCTGAATTCCAACTCAGCGGGATATTTTCCTTAATTCCTCTTAAATCAGGAATTCCCAAAGAAACAACCGCTTCATCGAATAAGACGTCTTGTGTCGCAATTTTAGGCGGCAAAGAAGTTAATAAATTCGGGAATTTACCCTTTATGCTCAATTTTGCGTTATAAACAACCACTTGAAATATGCCCCGATATCTTTTTTCAGGAACAATGGCGCCTGTAATATTTAATTGATCGGGTAGAATATGGAAATAGCCCTTTCCAGAAACCAGGTTTCCTTTTTCATCTTTGTAAGTATCCTTGAAAGGAACCGTGACAAACGGCCCTGTTAAAGTTTGGGCTTCCGCCCATTTTGAACTGATATCAGCGGCAGCATTAGTTTGCTGACCAATTCGATCGTAAATCACGCTATCAATAAAATACGTTGGCAATAGTAGCACTAATGTAAGGATTGTTACAATAAGTCCTTTTACGCCTATTTTTTGTTTCATAATTTCAGAGGTATTCTAAATTCCTTTAAATATATAAAAAAATTATTTGCGAAAATAAACAACTCTTAATGGTTAATCCACTCAATAGCCTTTTCTAATACTTCGTCTCTTCCTTCTTTTATTCCTTTAACGGTAAGCTTTACTTCTATATCGGGCACAATTCCAACCCTTTGCGTTTCTTTTCCGTCCGGATAATATACTCCAACGCCTGAAATGAAGGAGCTAAAATTACCCGGCAATACAAACATCGAAACATTCCCATCCGCCCCCGCAGTTTGGCTTCCTATCACGGCTGATTTAGGCGCTCTCCGAAGAGCCATAGTAGTAAACTCAGCATTGCTCATGGTTATCGAATTGACCAAAATCCCAACTTTCCCTTTATAATAGTCCAAATTTACGGATCCAACTTTTTCTTTTATGCTTTCACTTTGAAGATAACCAGGATTATTAATATCCATTTTGTTTAGCTTAACAAAAATCGTCGAATCAGGCAACAAATAAGCGCCCAAACTATTATAGGCAAAGCTTTGGAAAATACCGTAACGATTATCAATTAGGATTCCTTTCGTGTTTTTAAATTTTTCAAAGATTTCAGGCAATCTATTAATATTTAATTTGCTTAGATTTATGTATCCAACCTCTTTCGATAATAATTTGTAACAACTATCATAAGGAGGAAGCCAGGAAGACCTTCCAGTACCAACCCACATCATACGCCTCTTTAGAGATATTTTCATAGAGCTCCCGTTTCTTAATATTCGAATCTCCTCGTCAGGACTATTTCCAGCCAATAAATGAGGCGCAATCATTCTGAGTTGGTACGCTTCGTTCGACCCTGACGTGATTTTTAGTTTCCCGCGTATTATTTCGTTTGTTTTTCTACCATTTATCTCCGTAATAATATCGCCAGGAAATAAACCTGTTCTCAAAATTTTTTCGTCTCCTAAATATCCCGCCACCACGGCCTGCCTGCCAACAAACACAACCTCGACAGGAACATGATAAATCCCTTTATACCTATACCAATATAAATCATAAAAATCTATACTCAGGTGAGAATCATGAATTTGACTTACTAATTCAGATAAGGTTAAGCGGTAGCTTATCGTATCGGGCGTCGATACAAATTTTGGGATGAATTCATTTAAAACTGTACCCCAATCGTTTAAAATATTCCCATATTTATAGGGGTACTCGTATTCAATCATATTCCAAAACCGAAACAGAGCGAGCATTCTATAGCCTGCATCCGGAAAAGACATTTTATAAAACAATTCTTCATTTTTAAAATCCGGATTCTCCGCATTATTAAGACTCCTGGGTTTTTGCTCGCGTTTTAGACGATTGTCATATATAAATTGAAGTTTGCTTACTAATGCGGGCATCAATTTGCGGCGGTCTAACCAACTAAAATCAGGTTCTATTTTATAGGGCCCTTCATTTTTTAAAGCGCAAACTTTGCAACTATCCACCCTTCCCAATCCCTCGATCCAGTTTAACAATATCTCGTCCCTGTCAATCTCATTCTTGCAAATTAAGATTTTAGGAATAATCTTGAATAATTCGAAATCCCAATTATAGGAATCTAATGCAACCTTAGGATGATGATATTTTAAAAATCCCCATACTTTTGCTAACAGGCTCAAATCTTTTATTTGCTTTCCGGCTACCTTTGTTATGTTAATATTTGAAGTACTCAGAAACATAGTGTCTACCGGATTTTTAATATTTTTTGGCTTCCTCATTTTGGCTTCTTCCAATGGTCTGCCATCAATAAAAAGTCGAAAATCAGAAAACCATAACTTTCCCGGACCTCTTAAAACTCCTCCAAATTGTATTTCTTTATCCTCCTTTCCGATAGGCAGCTCAAGACTGTATTCTTTCCAATTTTTGTCGCCGGCGATATCAATTTTATACATACCGGCGTTTACGTTTCCATCCTGAAACAAAGTCTTAGGTCCTCGAACCCTTAACCATAAGCCTGAACCTCTCGCCAATACCTGATCGGTTTTCAGATAAGCTTTCAATTCAATTTTATTTCCCACCTGCTTTAAAGGAACGGAATAGAAGCAATAAGCAGAATTACCGGTTGGGATGATAGCTTGAGATTTAATACATACCGAATTTTTCTTATTTACGACGTCTGACGAATCAACCGTGAAGGAGTAATAAGGCTGGTCATTAGCTGTTATAGTGAATTTCCAACCCATATTGGTTTTATTTTTTTCCACTCCTGTAAAGTCCAAATTCCAGCGCTCCTGAGTAAAAGCAACTTCGGATATTATAAAGCCAATGAAAAGTAAAATAATTCGATATAATCTCATTTTTTAAAAATGGTATAAAGGAAAAATATGTTTTAATCTTAAAACGAAGCTGCATTACAATGTACAAACTTTTAATTGCAACCTTGTATATTTCAATTATTTTATAATAGGCATAAATAATAACTTAGCGTATGTATCTCTAAGGCAAGCATAAGTAATGGTTTGACAACAATATTTGATTATGATACTCCCAAAAATGGGACAGCAAATTAGGGAGAAAAATGTATAATTTTATCATCTAAAATCTGTCTTTTTTTACCCGCATAAAAATGTTTGTATTTTTGGCTATGGAAGCGAACGAAGGCAAAAAGCCATCGTAAATACGATGACGGATTTAAAAAAGCGGCGTCTATTTTCAGCCTGGCGGCTGAAAATAGCCTTAAGCCGTCATACTGGCACTAAACCGATTATATGGCTTGCCAATCCTGAAAGCTTTGCAGAAACCATCCTTTTTAATGAAAATTTCAAATGTATCTTCGATTTAAAACTCAATTTATTAATCCATACGGCGAGTTAGAAACAGGGATATTTATGGCGTTGAAATATTTACGCGATGATCACTCTTTGACAAAAGACGAAGACGTCAAAAAGCTTAAAGAACTATCTGGTTGGTTTAATCAAAATCTTGAAAAGCCGACAAGATTTTCTAAAGGGTCGAGCAAAAATAATGCAGATGTGTCATTATCTTGGTTTAAGGATTCGGCCAAAGAACACATTAGCAGAATACAAGATTTTATTGAAATAGCACAAAAATATGATATTCTCATTGAAAGAATAACAAGTAAAAATCCTGGTTACATTGTCTTTGAGGATGAACATCCAGTTTCAGCCGTTCCTTTTAAGACTGATCGTAAAAGGGCAATATAATTGAAAATTAATTATTCTCTTTATCCAGACTTACACTACTATACACTTTTCAGGTTTTTAGGATTAGTATATAGGGTTTTATTATAAAGTCTAAAATTGTAAGAATTAAGTCCGTTAACCGATGTATTCGGGTTTGAAGTTTGTCGTACCCGTTTCTGAAAACAGACACTGCTCTGGCGCCGTGTTT
>JBBRMZ010000145.1:0-11918 GCA_038230555.1 Chitinophagales bacterium | reverse complement strand
TATAATAATATGTGCAGAAGTAGTAATACAATCGAATGAGTTCAATCTCTTTCATGGCGTTTATCTTGTAGTTTGATATCCACAAAATTAAACCCTTTTGTTATTCCCTACTTCTGCTTTTTAACCCATTATTCGCATTATTAATCGAATCCATTAAAAGCTAAGAGTTAATAGCTAACAGCTACTTATGAAGATCAAATCTGTTTCTGTTTACCGTAAAAACCTGGCTTTGACAAAGCCCTATACGATCGCTTTTAAAACCATTTCCGACGTTGAAAATATTTTTTTAGAGATTGAACTGGAAAACGGCATGATCGGCAAAGGCGCCGCAAATCCCGCGCCGGAAGTAGTGGGGGAGACGCCCGACCAAACCTTTGAAAATTTGGAATCGGAGTTTGTGCAAAGGTTGAAAGGGCAGGATATCCGTCATTTTAATCAACTGATCGACGTGAGCGCCCAGCTTTTTCCCCGTCTGCCCGGAACGCTGGCAGCTATAGATATTGCCCTGCACGACGCGTTTTGTCAATATCTCGGCGTCCCGGTGGCCGGCTTTTACGGAATAAAAATAAAGAGTTTGTCTACGTCCGTCACGATCGGCATTAAAAATGTGGAGGAAACCATGCGGGAAGCGGCGGAATATGAGCAACAGGGATTTAAAGCGCTGAAAGTGAAAACAGGCGTCGACGTCGACGAGGACGCCGACCGGATAATGAATCTATACGGCGCTTATAAAAACCGGATGCAGATCCGGGTGGACGCTAACCAGGGATATACTTTAGCGGACCTGAAACGATTTATGGAAAAAATAAAGGGCGCCGAAATTGAACTGATCGAACAGCCGCTTCCGGTAGGATCTGAAAAAGAACTATTGGATTTGCCGGCGGAGGTCAGGAAAACGCTGGCCGCCGACGAAAGTTTGAAAAATGCCGCTTACGCGCTTCAATTAGCGCAACATCCGCAGCCTTTCGGGATTTTTAATGTCAAATTGATGAAATGCGGCGGCATAAAAGGAGCAATGGAAATTGCCTCCGTTGCCCGGAACGCCAAAATAGATTTGTTTTGGGGATGCAACGACGAAAGTAAAATAAGCATTGCCGCCGCGCTGCACGCCGCCTACGCAAACGAGCATACAAAATACATCGACCTGGACGGTAGTTTTGATCTAAAAGAAGACGTCGCCGGAGGAGGCTTTTTGCTTAAAGACGGACGTTTGGAAATATTAGACGCGCCCGGGCTGGGATTAACGAATTAAATAGCTAACAGCCGCTTATTATGTATATTATTCCTGCGATCGATATTATTGACGGTAAATGCGTGCGGTTAACGCAGGGCGATTATCAGCAAAAAAAAATTTACAACGAACATCCGCTTGAAGTTGCCAAAGCGTTTGAGGCCGCCGGCATAGAACGGCTTCATTTGGTAGACTTGGACGGAGCTAAAGCGGGCGCTATTGTGAATTATAAAGTATTAGAAAATATAGCGAACCAAACAAAACTGCACATTGATTTTGGCGGAGGCCTGAAAAGCGACCAAGACTTAAAAATCGCATTTGAATGCGGGGCAAAACAAATCACCGGAGGTACGGTCGCGGTTAAGAACCGGGACATATTTTTAAACTGGATTGCCGTATTTGGCCCGGAGAAAATTATCCTCGGGGCGGACGTCCGGGAAGAGAAAATTGCAGTACAGGGCTGGTTGCAGCAAAGCGAAATATGGCTGAATGATTTTCTTAGGGGATATATCGAACAGGGCGTACTTTATTGTATCTGCACCGACATTGCGAAAGACGGACTTTTGGAAGGCCCCGCCGGCGAACTTTACGCCGCTCTTATCAACGAATTTCCCGGTTTAAAGTTAATCGCAAGCGGCGGCGTCAGCCTTATGGACGATCTGTTGAAGTTGAAAGAATTGGGTTGTTTTGGCGCGATTGTAGGCAAAGCTATTTATGAGGGGAAGATTTCTTTAAAGGAGATTGACCGGTTTCATGCGGCGGTTTAGCAAAGCAGACTTTTATATTTTAAACTATATACATGCGGTTTAAACATTTACTTGCGGGACTCTTTTTTACTTGTTTGTTCATTTCTCTGACGGCGCAGAACGTCGGCGTAAACGAGGCGCAATACCGGATACACATTAAAAAGATAAGCGGTAAGATCAACGTCGACGGCAACCTGGACGAGCCGGAGTGGGCGCTGGCGGACACGGCTTCGATGTTTTGGGAAACCTATCCTTACGACAGCGTCCGGTCCAAAGCGAAAACAGAAGTAAAGATCTTATTCGACGATCATTTTATCTACGTCGGCGCTAAATGCACTCAAAAAAAAGACCGCTATACCGTGTATTCCCTGCGGCGCGATTTTCCGCAGGGGACGACCGACTTGTTTTCCATCCTGCTGGACCCCTTTCGCGATAAACAAAACGGTTTTGGTTTCGCGATCAGCCCGATGGGCGTACAGCGCGAAGGAATTGCCAGCAACGGCGCCAGCCTGAACCTGGATTGGGATAATAAATGGTATTCGCAGGTGGTCAATCATGAAGATTTTTGGACGGTGGAATTTGCCATTCCTTTCAAAACCCTGAGATACAGACGGGTGGAAGGAACCAACTACTGGAACGTCAATTTCATCCGGTACGATCAAAGTTTCCCGCTTTCGGAGCGTTCCCACTGGGCGCCGATGCCGCGACAATCGAGCGGCAACAATATGGCTTTTGGCGGAACGCTGATTTGGGACGATCCTCCTCCTCCGCCCGGAGCCAATATTTCGTTGATCCCGTCGGCGCTGACTACCGCTTCCAAAGATTATGTAGCCGCTACGCCCCTTTCCGTAAAGCCCTCGGTCGGTCTGGACGCTAAAATTGCGCTCACTTCCTCGGTCAATCTTGATCTGACCATACATCCCGATTTTGCTCAGGCGGAAGCGGACCGTCAACAAATTAACCTGAGTAGGTTTGAATTGTACTTCCCCGAAAGGAGACAGTTTTTTCTGGAGAACGGCGATTTATTCGGCTCTTTTGGTTTCGATAACGTTACGCCTTTTTTCTCTCGGCGGATCGGGCTTGTCGCGGATTCTTTGGGTAATAACGTAACCGTTCCCATCCTCGCGGGCGTTAAACTGAGCGGCGCGATCAATCAAAAATGGCGGGTAGGATTACTGGACGTAATGACCGACCGCCTGAAAGAAATCAACCTGCCTTCGGTCAATTTTACGATGGCGGCAGCGCAGTATAAATTACTGACCCGCTCTAACCTGAGCTTTTTCTTTATTAACAAACAGAGTTTAAAGAACGATACTACGGATAACTTTTCTATTAATCCCGATAAATACAACCGTTTGGCTGGCGCGGATTTTAATTATTATTCCAAGGATGGATTGTGGCAGGGGACCGCATTCTTTCATTATTCGGTTTCGCCGCTTGCGGTTTCCGCAGGTAATTATGCAAGCGGAGCCAACATCAATTATACCGCTAAAAAATATAACTTCCGGTATGGCCTTGAAACGGTCGGCGAGAATTATATTGCCGAAACCGGCTACGTGCCTCGAACTAATTATTACCAGACATATCCAAATTTTAATATTATTTTTTATCCAAAATCGTTGTCTTCGTGGTCGATGGGATTAGACGCCGATTTTTTATGGAGGAAAACGGACCGTCTGCTTACGGACTGGTACCTAGCGCCCATCCAGTTTGATTTTATTTTCCGCAATAATTCTGATCTGCAGATCACGCCGCTTCGTTGGGATTACACCTACCTGACCAATTCTTTTGATCCGACCAATACAGGCGGCAAAACGTTGGATCCGGGAACCGCTTATACTTACCGGTCATTCCGGTTTAATTATTTTTCTGATTTTCGATCTAAATTCAATTATAACCTCCAGGGCAGGGTAGGGGAATATTTCAACGGCTCTATTTTTTATTTTTCGGCCAACGGAGGATTCAGGAAACAGCCTTACGGAGTGCTAAGCATGAATTTTGTATATACCCGGATCCGGACGCCCGTCGGTTATGCCAGTAAAGATTTGTTTTTAATTGGCCCTAAATTAGACGTGTCGTTTACCCGGAGCCTGTTTTTAACGTCCTTGATCCAATACAATAACCAGGAAAATAACATAAACGTATATACCCGTTTTCAATGGCGGTTTAAACCGGTCAGCGACCTTTTTTTAGTGTATACGGATAATTACCTGGCGAGCGATTCCAACGATCCCGCGTTGAATAACGTGACCCATTCTTTACAGTCAAAAAACCGGTCGCTGGTGTTAAAGTGTACGTATTGGATGAATCTTTAAAAGGAACCGGTAAGGAGTCAATAATGATGAATGATAGCATGTATTGGACGAATCTTTAAAGGTTACAGGTAAGGGACTTGTAAAACCTTTGCCCGGAAACGAACCGGCTCGAAATCCTATGCGGAAACTGAAATCAACGGTCGACCTGCTGGTTTTCGGCAATTTTTATATTGCCGGAGCAGCCGTCGTTATGTGTTACTATACAGATCTTACTTTTAACCGGTTCGTGCAGCCCGATATTTTCTGGTTTGTCTTTTTTTCTACGATGAGCAGCTATAGTTTGCATTGGTTTTTAACCCCGACAGTAAGCGGAGAAACCGGCGACCGGATCAGGTGGACCCTGCGCCATAAAGCGCTTTTGGGCGCTTTGTTTTTATTTTCTCTTCCGTTAACGGCTTATTACTTTTACTTATTAAAAGAATATGCATTTTGGATCGCCCTACCCGCCGTAGTTACCTTTCTTTATACGGCGCCAAAAATTCCTTTTGCTCCTTTCATCTGGCTGCGACGTTTTGTCGTCGGTAAAACGCTCTACCTCGCCATAGTTTGGACCTATATAACCGTCGTTTTGCCCCTGCGCTTATCAGGCGGCGGCTGGAGCGAAAGCGCCGCGCTGTTCTTTGTGAACCGTTTTTTTTTGATCCTGCCCGTATGTATGCTTTTTGATTACCGGGATAAAACGGAAGACCGGAAAAGCGGCATTAAAAATATAGTCGCTTATATAAACGATCGTCAGTTGGAAGCCTTATATGTAGTTATGTTGATCCTATTTTTCACGGCGTCTTTGCGGTTATATTTCCTTCGTCTAAATATCATAGAATTATTCATTCTGATCCTTCCTCAACTTATTTTATCCTTGATTTTTGCAAAGTCTAAAATATATAAGTTAGATTATTGGTTTTATATATTGTTAGACGGAACTATGGCTTTTTCCGGCGTTCTTTGTTTAATAAACCGCTACATTCATCATTTCTTACTAAAATAGGCGCTTATCATTCATGATTGACCGGTTTCATGCGGCGGTTTAAACTCATTCATCATTCATCATTTATAAACGGGCGCTCATTGCCCGTGACCGCCAACTTACCTTTTATGAAATATTTCGTATGTTTTTTATTGCTCTGGTTTTTTTCTGTTTTTTTATTTAACTGTACTACTCCCAAACCAAACTATGACGCTTCCGGAGCTTTTGAAACCGTCGAAACCATTGTTTCTGCCGAAGCTGCCGGCAAAATATTAGCGCTCAACATAGAAGAAGGTGCTCAACTGGCTAAAGATTCCGTCGTAGGCCGCATCGATCCGACTAATTTGACGCTTCAAAAAGAACAGGCGTCGTCTTCCATTGCAGCTTTGCGTCAAAAAACCAACGATCCGGCTCCGCAGATCGAAGTGCTGCAAGCTCAATACCAGACGCAGGAAAGTCAAATCAATGTTTTGAACGCCCAATTAGCGGCGGCTGAAAAAGATAGGGACCGGATGCATAACCTGGTGGACGCCAAAGCGGCGCCCGCTAAACAACTCGACGATCTGACGGCGCAAACCGAAGTATTAAACCGTCAGGTTGCGGCGGCAAAAAGCCAGTTAAATATTATTCAAAATCAAATAAAAGCGCAGCGACAAAACGTCGCGATCCAGAACCGGGCAATATTAAGCGAACAACGGCCTTTGCAAAAAGGGGTCAACGCGATCCAGAATCAAATAGAAAAAACGCAGATCGTAAACCCCGTAGCCGGTACGGTATTAACTAAATATGCGGAAGCGTACGAATATACGGCTCCCGGAAAAGCGCTTTATAAAGTAGCCGATTTGACTACAATGATTCTGCGCGCTTATGTGACCGAAGACCAACTCTTGCAAATTCAACTGAACCAACCGGTCAAAGTAATGATCGACTCTGCCGCCGGGAAAATGAAGACCATGAACGGCGTGGTTAACTGGATTTCAGATAAATCTGAATTTACGCCAAAAACCATACAAACCAAGGACGAAAGGGCTAACCTGGTGTACGCTATGAAAATAAAAGTTAAAAACGACGGCTCATTAAAGATCGGAATGTATGGAGAAGTGAAATTTCATTGATTTAATGCAAAATACATCTCACCCCCACCCCCGCGCGCAGAGCGGGGGCGGGGGTGACTAAAATTCTCATCCAACCTAAATAATTTATTTTCAATTAATAATAATTAATAACTCATCATTACTTTCCGGTATGGATTCGGTCGTCGTTGAACATATTTTCAAAACCTACAGGTCGGGAAAAGAATCCGTAACGGCGTTGAGCGACGTATCGTTTGAAGTGAAAGAAGGCGAATTGTTTGGACTGATCGGTCCCGACGGGGCGGGAAAAACTTCGCTGTTCAGAATCCTGACGACGGTCTCGGCGCCGGATAAAGGTTCGGCGCGGGTGGAGGGTTTCGACGTTCAGAAAGATTTTCGTCAGATCAGGAATATAGCGGGGTATATGCCGGGAAAATTTTCCCTGTATATGGATCTGACCATCGAAGAAAATATACAATTCTTTGCTTCTATTTTTAGAACCTCGCTGAAAGAAAACTACGACCTGATTAAAAATATTTACGTTCAGTTAGAGCCGTTCAAAAACCGGCGGGCAGAAAATTTATCGGGCGGTATGAAGCAAAAGCTGGCGTTGTGCTGCGCGTTAATCCATCAGCCAAAAGTGTTGTTTTTGGACGAGCCGACCACCGGCGTTGATCCTGTTTCACGCAAAGAGTTTTGGGATATGTTGAAATCCCTGAGGGAAAGAAATATTTCCATACTGGTCTCAACCCCTTATATGGACGAAGCGGATAAATGCGACCGGATTGCCCTAATTCAGGGCGGCAAAATCCTGAAAATCGATTCGCCGGCGGGTATCATTTCCACTTTTGGAAAAATTATTTATGCCGTGAAAGGGGAAAATATGTACCGCCTGACCCTTGCGCTTCGTGATTATCCGAATGCGCTTAGCTGTTTTTCTTTTGGGGAATATTGTCACCTGACTCTTTCCCGCGAGGGAGAGGGAGAAGCAAATATCAGGAGTTTCATCCTTTCCAAAGGATTTAGAGAAGACGGACTGACGATAAAAAAAATAGAAGCAGGGGTGGAAGACGTTTTTATTTCGCTGATGAAGGAAGCGTAAAGAGAATCATGCAAGAAAAAAAAGTGATCCAGGTCGATCAGCTGACTAAGAAATTTGGTTCTTTCACGGCCGTCGATAAAATTTCATTCGACGTAACAGAAGGGGAAATATTTGGCTTTTTGGGCGCCAACGGAGCCGGGAAAACGACGGCGATGAAAATGCTTTGCGGCTTGTGGAAACCCACTTCAGGAACGGCGCAGGTAGCGGGGTTCGACGTGTACCTTCAGCGGGAGCGGATCAAGGAAAGGATCGGATATATGAGTCAGAAATTTTCTTTGTACGACGATCTGACAGTTTTGGAGAATATCCGCTTTTTCGCGGGGATATACGGATTAAAAAGAGCGCAGATCAAAGAAAAGTCCGCTCAACTGCTTACCCGGCTCAACCTTGAAAAGGACGCCGGCAAACTGGTCGGCTCTCTGCCTTTGGGTTGGAAACAGCGGCTTTCCTTTGCTATTTCGATCATTCATCAGCCCGCGATCGTTTTTTTAGACGAACCAACGGGCGGCGTTGACCCGATCACACGCAGGCAGTTCTGGGATATGATCTACGAGGCGGCGGAAGCGCGGATCACGGTATTCGTCACCACGCATTACATGGACGAAGCGGAATATTGCCGGCGCGTTTCTATTATGGTGGACGGCAAAATAGCCGCTTTAGATACGCCCGCCGGTCTGAAAAGCCGTTTTGAAGCGAAAACGATGGACGAAGTATTTTACATTTTAGCGCGCGGAACTTCGACAAAATAAAAATATCCAAAACCATGCGATCAGCCCGGCCCGTATGAAACCATTCATTGCATTTATCCGGAAAGAATTTTACCATATTTTCAGGGACGCCCGCACCCTGATCTTTATTTTTGTGATCCCTGTCACGCTGCTTTTTGTCTTTGGATATGCGCTGGATACGGAAATCAAAAACGCTAAGATCGCCATCCTCGACGAAGCTAAAGACCTGCACAGCTTCCGGCTGACGGATAAAATACTATCTTCCGGTTATTTCCAATTTTATAAACGGCTTAGTTCTTTTCAAGAAGTAGAAGCAGCCTTCCGCGACGGTAAAATAAAAATGGCTATTCTATTCCCGGCCAATTTTACCGAAAATTTTGAACATGGCGGCGGCGCGCAAATACAACTGGTCGGCGACGCTTCCGACCCGAATACCGCCGTCACGCTCATCAACTACGCCAACGCGGTTATAATTGACTATCAACTGGAGCAAAATAAATCCGGCTTTCAGCCGCTGTATATTACTACGTCGAGCAAAATATTATACAACCCGCATTTAGCGTCGGTGTATGCTTTTGTACCGGGCGTCATTGTACTGGTGTTGACGTTAATTTCGGCCATGCTGACGGCCATTACCTTAGCGCGGGAAAAAGAATTGGGCAATATGGAAGTGTTGCTTGTATCGCCGCTCCGGCCCTGGCAGATTATTTTTGGGAAAGTAGTTCCATATTTGATACTTTCTATTTTCAATACCGCCATTTTGCTTTTCATTGGTATCCTTGTTTTTAAAGTCCCTATGCGCGGCGATTGGAGTTTGCTGGCGGGAGAGTGTTTCTTATTTATTTTAACCTCGCTGTCGCTCGGCGTCCTGATCTCTACCTTTGCTGAAACTCAGCTGATCGCTATGTTTGAATCGCTGCTTACGCTATTAATGCCGACCATGTTGTTGACCGGGTTCATTTTTCCCATCGAGAACATGCCTAAGTTTTTGCAGTATGTTTCCAATATTTTGCCCGCTACCTGGTTTATGCAGACTTTAAGGGATATCTCGCTTAAAGGCGTCGGTCTTGACGTCGTATGGAAACCAACCATTATTTTGACGGTGATGACGATTCTTTTTATTGGTTTGAGCGTCAAAAATTTTAAGAATAAGATTTAAGAAGCTAATAGCTAAAATCTATAAATAGCATGAGGATCATTTATTATATATTGCAGAAGGAGTTCATCCAGATATTTAGGAATAAGGCGCTGTTGCCGCTTATTTTTGTCGCGCCGATAGCTCAAATGACCTTATTGTCTTATGCGGCCAGTTTTGAAGTGAAACATATTCGCCTGGGAGTAATTGATCAGGATATGTCCGCCGCCTCCCGCAGACTGACCGGTAAGATCAGCGCTTCCGAAACGTTTATTTTAAATTATTTTTCCACAACCGATCGGTCTTACCTGTCCCATATCGAAACCGACCAAGTCGATTTGATCCTTGTAATTCCTGCCTCCTTTGAAAAAAATTTAACCAAAGAGAACGCCGGCTCCCTACAGTTGATTGTCAACGGGGTTAATTCGCAGAAAGCCGCTTTAGCGCTGGCCTATTCCAATATTATTATCCAGGATTTTAATCGAGAACTCATCGAGGAAAGCGGCGCGGCGGCCAGTCAACTTGTAGGAACGGCGCGTTTCGACGTGCAGTACGCTAACTGGTTCAATCCGCGGCTGGATTATACCACTTTTATGGTTCCGGGAATTTTAGCGGAACTGGCCACGCTCGTCGTCATTTTTTTGTCCGCCATCAATATTGTCCGGGAAAAAGAAGTAGGCACCATTGAACAATTGAACGTAACGCCGATCAGAAAATACCAGTTCATCATCGGGAAATTAACGCCTTTTTGGGTAATCGGCATGTTGATCCTGTGCGTCGGCCTTACTTTTGGAAAATTGTGGTTTAATATACCGATCCTTGGCAATTTAGGGGTTCTGTTTCTATTTGCCGCAGTTTACCTGTGCGCCGTTCTGGGGATTGGGTTGTTTATATCCACCATGAGCGAAACGCAGCGACAGGCGATTCTCACCACCTGGTTTTTCTCCATCAATTTTATCTTGCTCTGCGGCCTGTTTACCGCTACCGAAAATATGCCTCAATGGGTCCATTACATTAATGTAATCAATCCATTGTTTTATTTTGTCGAGGTAAACCGGCTAATCCTGCTCAAGGGCGGCGGCTTCCGCGAGATCGCTCATCCCTTTTACGCGATGGGCGTCTATGCTATAGTAATCAATAGTCTGGCCGTCTGGCGGTATAGAAAGACTGCTTAACCTGCAAATTATTTGTGGGGACGTCTTTTAAATTTTTGCAAAAATTAAAAGACGTCCCATCCCCGGGTTTCTAATCGCCATAGGAACCGTGTTAGAAAAGTTTAATTAATGCGAATAATGGGTTGAAAAAATCCAATAAGGGCTCAGTGACAATGGACCTGAAAATCGGAAATGAATAAAACGGCAGAATAGTCCCTGTCATCCCGTAAATCCCGACCCGGACGCCCCTTCCTATTGAATAACCTCCGTTATTCGCCAACCCCCTGAGTCATAGATAAGCCATAGATAAGCCATAGATAAGCCATAGATAAGCCATAGATAAGCCATAGATAAGCCATAGATAAGCCATAGATAAGCCGTAGATAAGCCGTAGATGATTCAGGTATAACCGTCAGCTCAGTTGTACTCAATTTGGGGAAAAGTTAAATTAAAAGGTAAATCAAAAACACCGTATTAATTCTCGTTTATAGTTGAATATCCACAAAATGTAGCCCAGTGTTTAACCGCTTTTGCTGGTTTTTAACCCATTATTCGTATAATTAATCATTTAATATTTTAGTTCGCCGGGAATAACTTTCACCTTTTCTTTCCTGCCGCCTCTCAAAACGTGGAGAACGACTGGTTTGCCAATCAATCCCTGATTTAAATATTTATGCAACGCGTCGACTGAGGCGACCGGCTGCTCTTCCAATTCGACGATAATATCGCCGACCTTTAACTCGTGGTTATAAATATTGGCGTCTGGCAGAATTTCAAAAACGTAGACGCCCGTCTTGGTCTTTAACTGATAAGCGGCGGTCATTCGCGGCGTCAAATTAACTAACTGTGCGGCGACGCCCAATTGCGCCCTTCGCACTTTACCGTGCATGATCAACTGCCCCGCCACGTAAGCGGCCAGGTTGGACGAAACGGCAAAACACAAACCCTGCGCTCCGGCGACCACGGCAGTATTTACCCCAATGACCGCGCCTTCTGAATTGACAAGCGGCCCGCCGCTGTTGCCTGGATTTAAAGCGGCGTCCGTTTGAATGATATCGTCGATGAGGCGGCCATTGTTAGCGCGAAGCGTTCTGCCGGTCGCGCTGACCACGCCAGCCGTCACCGTATGTTGCAAACCCATTGGGTTTCCCAGGGCAATGGCAATTTGGCCGGGCTGTAAGTCGTCGGAATTGGCGAATTGCAAGGGTTTCAAATCGCCGCCGTATAATTTTATGACGGCAATATCGGTCGAAGGGTCGGCGCCGATCAATTCGGCTATAAAAGTTGTACCGTCAGCCGCGTCAACACTGATGGAGACCGCGTCTTCAACCACATGATTATTTGTAACAATAAAGCCGTCGGTGGAGATGACAAAACCGGAGCCGGAAGCGGGCGTTTCTACCATTTTCTGCGTTCGCGGATCCTTTGCTTTTTTAATTACTTTAATGTGTACGACTCCCGAAGAAGCCC
>JBBRMZ010000144.1:0-11961 GCA_038230555.1 Chitinophagales bacterium | reverse complement strand
TTAAACAGGTTACGCCGGACGAGGCACTGGCTATAACGACCGCCGCAATTATTAAAAACCAAAACGAACCGGACAAACCGGTCCATCTTTGGGACATGCCAAAGGTCTCGGACCTGGAAAATTACACGCCCTCCAAATTAAAGGTGGAAGAATTTATGCAAACGGATATATTTACCGTACAAAAAGACGATATAATAGAACTGGTGGCGCAAATGATGGAATGGCGCAAAATACGGTACCTGCCGGTGGAGGACGCCAGGGGCGAACTGGTCGGATTAATCACTTCCCGCCTATTGCTCCGATATTTTTCAAGGCATAACGAGAAAGATAAACCCGTTACAGTAAAAGACATTATGATCTCTTTTCCGAAAACCATCGGACCTGACGCTTCTCTTTTGGAAGCGTTGGAAACCATGCGGACTAACCGGATTGGATGCCTGCCGGTGGTTAAAGATAAAGAACTGATCGGCGTTATTACGGAAATGGACTTTTTGAGGATTTCCATGCGGCTCATCGAAAGGGTAGAAAAATAAGAAACAGCGAGGTAAAGAGTTTCGGGCGTTGAAATTTTATTTCTTGTCCTGCGTTATCCTTTGAACATTTATTTTCTAAAAATTATATGGATAAAATTAAAATACTTTGGGCGGACGACGAAATCGATCTGTTAAAACCCCATACTTTATATTTAAAACAAAAAGGATACGACGTAATTACCGTCACTAACGGCCACGACGCCATCGACGAATGTCATTCCAATAAAGATATCGATATTGTTTTTTTGGACGAGTCCATGCCCGGTCTGACGGGTCTGGAGACGTTGACGAGGATCAAAGAAACCAATCCGAATCTGCCGGTGGTGATGATCACGAAAAACGAAGCGGAAAAGGTTATGGAGGAAGCCATTGGCGCGCAAATTACCGATTATCTCATCAAACCCGTTAATCCCAACCAGATATTACTGACCCTGAAAAAAATTGTCGATAATAAGCGGCTCGTGAGCGAACGGACGGCGTCGGACTATCAGCAAAATTTCCGCGAACTGTTCATGGAAATCAACAGCGGCCTGGATTACAAGCAATGGGTTGAAGTCTATAAAAAAATTATTGCCTGGGAACTGAAGCTGGACGCGAATAACGTGCAGGAGATGAGCGAAATCCTGAGTTCCCAGAAAACCGAAGCCAACAGCGAGTTTTCTAAATTCATCGCTAAAAATTATGTCGACTGGTTTGGGACTAAAAAAGATAAAGCCCCAACCATGTCTTTTAATTTGATGAAGAACAAGATTTTTCCTTATATCAACGACGGAACGCCAACCGTCATGCTGCTTTTGGATAATCTGAGATTTGACCAATGGAAAGTGTTGGAGCCGATCATTACCGAGCTGTTCCGGGTTGAGGAAGAGGATTTTTTTTACAGCATTTTGCCCGCTTCCACACAATATAGCCGGAACGCCATTTTCGCGGGTCTTATGCCGGCTGAAATAGAAACCCGGTTTTCGGACTGGTGGCTCAACGACGCGGAAGAGGGGGGTAAAAACCTGCACGAACATGATTTACTGGCGGATCAGATCAAAAGAACCATTCGCAAGGAATGTAAATTTGATTATGTCAAAATCACTAACGTAGCCAACGCTAAACTGCTATACGACAATATTAACAATTACCTGCGCAACGATCTGACCGTTATTGTATATAATTTTATTGATATGCTTTCGCACGCGAGGACGGAGATGGAGGTGCTGAAAGAACTGGCAGGCGACGAAACCGCTTACCGGTCGCTGACCCGCTCCTGGTTTTTACATTCGCCGATATGGGCGGCGTTACAAAAAATTTCGGAAAAGAACATCCGCCTCTTTATAACGACCGACCACGGAACGATCCGCGTGAAGCAACCTTCCAAAGTGATCGGCGATAAAGAAACTACGACTAATTTGCGCTATAAAGTGGGCAAAAATCTCAATTACGACCGCCGCGACGTGCTGGAAATCCGCGATCCGAAATCTATCGGTCTGCCGCGACCGAACGTTAGTTCGTCCTTTATTTTTGCTAAAGACGACATTTTCTTTTTATACCCAAACAATTATAATCATTTTAATAATTATTATAAAAATACTTTTCAGCACGGAGGGATTTCGCTGGAAGAGTTGATCTGTCCGATTATAAGATTACGCAGCAAATGAAAATTCTCACAATCTCAACTTTGAGGCCGGATTATCATTTACTTAATATTTTCAAATTTTAATTAATTATTTCAGCACTTCCTTTTGTGAATGCGGTAATCAAGCAATAATATATCATTTATTCATTTTATATATTTTTGTTCTTTTTAAAAAATTAAAAATTAAGATGAGTACTTTGTTTGATGATGCGGATGATATAAAACCAAAAAAATTAGTTACGGAAAAAAGAAATTTTTTAGTGCGGAATGTATCCCAAGCAAAAGAAATTACCAATAACTGGCTAAAAGATATTGATCTGTCAAAAGTTATCGAATTAGGGTTACCTGAAATTGATGATCGTTATAATATTTGGCGAGTACCCCTTTTAAAAATTTCTACGAATATTAAAATAGGAGAGGTTGTAATAGACGGTTTCACTACTGAAATACTCTTGGAAAAAACTACCAAACCAAATATGTTAGAAGCGAGAATATTAGGTAAAGATGAATTGAATTTAAAAAAAACTAATAAAAATGTTCCTTATGTTGTATCTAATTTAAGAAATACAGTTGGGTTAGGCGATAGCGCCTCGTTAATAGAGAACATGCCAACTGCAATTGTGGATTTAATTTTTACTTCGCCTCCCTATTTTAATGCACGGCCAGAATATAGCGACTACGAGGTTTATGAAGAGTATCTTCTAAAAATGAGACAAATAATAAAAAGATGTCACAGGGTTTTAAAAGAGGGAAAGTTTTTCGTAATGAATTGTTCGCATGTGCTTATAAGAAGGGCTAACAGGAACGAATCTTCTAAAAGGATTGCCGTTCCTTTTGATTTACATAGAATATTTATAGAAGAAGGTTTTGAATTTGTTGATGATATTATTTGGGTTAAACCCGAAGGCGCTGGGTGGGCAACCGGCAGGGGAAGAAGGTTCGCAAAAGACAGAAATCCAATGCAGTATAAAACCGTTCCGGTTACTGAATATGTACTGGTATTCAGAAAGAAGTCAGATTTATTAATCGATTGGTTTATTAAAAATCACCCTAATCAAGACGTTGTTGAAAAATCTAAAATAGAGGATGATTATGAAAAAACAAATATCTGGAAGATTCATCCTAAAACTAATTCAAAGCATCCGGCTCCTTTTCCATTAGAACTGGCTCAAAAAGTTATTAAATATTATTCTTTTATAGGCGATGTAGTGATGGATCCGTTCGCGGGTTCCGGAACAGTAGGAGTAGCTTGCACTCTGTTAAAAAGAAAATTTGTATTGTATGAAATCAATAAAGATTATATTCCTTTGATTGAAGACGAACTGAATAAGACCGAGCTTGATATTACAAAAGACGTCTTATGGATAAATATACCTACTCCGGAAAATTCAAAAAAACTATTTTAAAATCATGGCTATCGAAAAAAAGAGCCGTAAATTAAAAGAATCAGCCGATAGGAAAACTGGAATAATTAACGAGTTCTTTGGCTTATTTCCCGAAAGCGGAAAATATTGCTAACCGGCGGCGGAAAAAACTTCATAGAGCGGATTGGAGTCGACGCTGTTCGAATAGCAGTTCATAGCGTAATGATAGGTGAAAATCTTCGTTCACAAACCGAACCTTTATCACGGAGAAGAATAGCGCAAGTGAGCGGGGCCTTAATAGCTATGGTAGCGCAAGGGTACTTTACCATTGAAAATATTCAAAATAAAATGTCAGCCTATGCCGTTGACCAGCTTTCAAAAGCTAAAAAGAATGATAATTCGTTGGTTTGGCCCGCTCAATGGGTATTGGGATTAACCGGTAAATCTATTCAAAACGTTTTAAGAAGCAACGAGAAAGCGTTTCTAGAATATGTAAAAGATTTTGATAAAGCGCTTAATGACTCAGCAGAACATTGTTTGAGTCAGGTAGGCGATTATAAAATGACATTAGGATACACCGACGCCACTGGCAACTATAAAATTGTATCTTTGAATTGGGAAGGGATACTAAAATTAACTACTATTATTGGAGCGCAGACTTTAACTATTCGAGGATCAGATAAATCAATATATGGGAAGTTATTTGAAAAATTGCTTTTAGGGTCGATTTTAACCATTTTTGGTTTTAAACGCGTTAACCCGCAAAAAAATGAGGAAACAAACGGCGTATTTTGGTTGTCAGATAGTTCTGAAAATCGTGAAAGCGACGCAACGTTACTTTTCAAAGCAGGAAGTGTAGCAAGGTTTGACATAGGGTTTATCGGGCCAGGCAACTCTGAAATATCGAAAGATAAACTTTCCAGATTTGAGTCGGAGATTAAATCAAAATCGGGCACAAAATATTCTGTAACTTTCATCATTGTCGACAGACTGCCGCAAACTACTAAAACTCAGGAATCAGCAAAGAAAATCGGCGCTGAAATTATTCAAATGAGCATGCAATTTTGGCCAAGAGAGTTGGCGGTAAAATTGGGTAAAAGATTTGGTTTTAAACATCCTATTCAAAATTTACAAGACGGCGAACTGAATGATTATTTAAAACAAGAAATAAATAAAATAGACATCCAGGATTTTTTATCGGACATTTCAATATTAGAAATAATGGAACAAAGCGGGGACGCTCAGATTTTGGATGAAGGAAGTGAAGCGCTTTAATTTTTGGTATAATTGTATAATAATTTTATATATAAAGCGCAGTCTTCCTAAAGATTCCACTTAATTGGAAATTACAAACTTACTATTAACACATACTCGGGGAAAACTTATGCTTGTCAAAACTTTCGCGGCCGCCGTCCAGGGGGTCGACGCTCAGATCATTACCATTGAAGTCAATTCGGGCGGTTTAATTGGAGAAGGGAAACCCGGTTATCAAATGGTCGGCTTGCCCGATAATGCAGTGCGGGAAGGCTGGCAGCGGATCGACGCGGCGCTGAAAAACTCGGGCTACGAAACGCCCCGGCTTCGTATTGTCGTCAATTTCGCGCCTGCCGATCAGCGTAAAGAAGGTTCCTTTTACGATTTGCCGGTAGCCGTCGGCGTCATTGCCGCCACCCATCAGCTTCGGACCGACAACTTGGATAAATACATTATTTTAGGAGAACTATCGCTTGACGGCGGGCTGCAGCATTTAAAAGGGGCGCTGTCCATTGCCATTCAGGCAAAGCGGGAGAAATTTAAAGGCCTCATTTTACCCAGAGCCAACGCCCGGGAAGCGGCTATTGTCAGCGGGCTTGAGGTGTATGGGATCGATCACCTGCGGAAGGCAGTCGGATTTCTGAACGGCGACCTGACTCTGTCGCCTACGATCGTGAATACGCGCGAAGAGTTTGCCTCCAAACAATTCATCCATGACGTCGATTTTCTGGACGTCCGGGGGCAGGAAAACATCAAGCGGGCGTTGGAGATTGCCGCCGCCGGGGGGCATAACGCCATCCTGATCGGCCCGCCCGGAGCGGGTAAAACGATGCTTGCCCGAAGGCTTCCAACCATTTTGCCGCCGCTGACGCTGCACGAGGCACTGGAAACCACTAAAATCCATTCGGTGGCGGGCGTGTTGCCCTCCGATTCTTCGCTGATCACCGCGCGGCCTTTTCGCTCTCCGCACCATACGGTGAGCGACGTGGCGCTGGTGGGCGGCGGTTCGAATCCTCACCCCGGCGAGATTTCGCTGGCGCATAACGGCGTGTTGTTCCTGGACGAATTGCCGGAATTTAAGAGAACTGTACTGGAGGTTTTGCGGCAACCGATGGAGGAACGGCGGGTAACGATTTCGCGGGCTAAAATATCCATTGATTTTCCGGCCAGCTTTATGCTGATTGCTTCCATGAATCCCTGCCCTTGCGGATATTATAATCACCCTGAAAAAGAATGCGTTTGCGGTCCGGGTATGGTCAAACGCTATTTGGCCAAAATATCGGGTCCCCTACTCGACCGGATCGACCTGCACGTAGAAGTCACGCCCGTCCAACTGGAAGAACTGACCGGCACGGAATCGACCGGGGAGACCAGCGAATGCATTGCCCTGCGCGTCGTCAAAGCCCGCGAAATTCAAGCAAACCGTTTTAAAGACGTTGCCGGGATTTATTGCAACGCTCAAATGTCAGGGCGTATGGTGCGCGAGGTCTGCCAGTTGAACCCGGCAGGGATCACTTTATTGAAAACTGCCATGACCAAACTTCAGCTTTCCGCTCGCGCTTACGACCGTATCCTTAAAGTGGCGCGCACGGCGGCCGACCTGGCGGACAGCCCGGACATTCAGATGGCGCATTTAGCTGAAGCGATCCAGTACAGAAGTTTGGACCGCGAGGGATGGGCGGGGTAGGAAATATGAATGGCTAAAACCCGGTGATTACTTAAACCGTTACACGCTTGCTCCGGCAGTTAGATATAATATTTGCGCTTACATTGTCCCAGAGCCATTCTTTTTTATGCGCAATTGCGAACAAAGCGTCCGAAACCGGACGCTTTTTTTATTGGCTAACTGGCGTAAAATACTGGTATATAAGGGTTTAAAAACTGGCGCCAGTCTTGCGCCTATTTAGTAAAATACGAGCCTAAAAATATGGACAGAGAAATTGCTACGAGCGTCTTACAAGGAAAAAAACGAAAAGTAGGTCTATGGATAGGCTTATCAGGCGTCGGCGTCGTCGCCGCCGTTTGGCTTATGAGAAGTTCGCTATCGACGTCGTTAAAACGCTCGGAAATCAGAACGTCGATTGTAGAAATGGGCGCGATTGAAAATACTTTATCGGCTGTAGGCGAATTGGAACCTGAATTTGAACAGGTTATTACCAGCCCCATCACTGCGGTGATTCAACAGGTTTATTTGAGCGAAGGCGCTACCGTCAAAATCGGAGACAAGATATTAGAACTGGATAAGGAATTTACCAGATTAGATTTTGAAAAACAACGCGATCAGTTAGAACTTAAAAGGAACAACGTTACCAAAATGGTTTTAGAACTGGATAAAAGTTTTTACGACCTTAAAATTAGCGATTCCATTAAAGCTTTCAAAATCGGCGCGCTGCAAGCCGACGTCGTAAACGCTAACCGGCTTTTCAAAGCGGGCGGCGGAACAAGAGAAGCCATCGAACAGGCTGAAAATAATCTCCATATCGCCCAACTTGAAAAGCGGCAACTTGAAAACGACGTTCGAAGCAGGCAGGCCGCTATGCAGGCAAGCGTCCGGGAAACGCAATTAACGGCTTCCATCCAGGAAAAAGAGTTACAAGTATTTGAACGGAAACTCCAGCAAGCCGATATCGTTGCATCGCGGTCTGGCGTATTAACTTTTGTAGACAAAAACCTGGGCGTCAAAGTCAATGAGGGAGAGATGTTGGCAAAAATAGCCGATTTGGGCGTTTTCAAAGTCCAGGGTACTATTTCGGATAATTACGCTCCGCAAGTACGCGTAGGCATGGCAGTAGTGATAAAACTCAACGATTCCTTACTGCGGGGCGAATTGACGCGTATCGCCCCGGCCATTTCCAATAATATTTTGACTTTTGAGGCTGCTCTCGACGTCAAGGCAAATCCGGCATTCCGGCCAAAAATGAAAGTAGAAGCATTCTTGGTAACCGACCGCCGGTCGCAAACGCTCCGCGTTGTAAATGGGCCGGCTTTTAAGGGAGGCGCTACTCAATCCGTTTTTGTCCTTCGCCCCGACGGCAAAGCCGCGCGTCGAAACGTAAAAATTGGTTTAACCAATTTTGATTATGTAGAGATCACCGAAGGCGTCCAAAAAGGCGAGACCATAATTATATCGGATTTGACCGCATATAAAAATGTGAACGAAATTGATATAAAAAACTGATTTAAATGATGAATGATTTACATTTAGTTGACTATTAAGGAATTGAAAATTTCAAACAGTATTTATATTCTTATGACTCTTTTGAATTCTTATTTATATTTATTTACAATTATAACGCTTAGCATTAATCATGTACGGGCGCAGGAAACCATACGGTTAACCTTACCGCAGGCGGTCGAAATGGCGCGCAACCAGTCTATTGCTTCCCGGCAGGCGGCGACTGAGAAAGAAACCAGGTATTGGGAATACAGGACTTTTCGATCAAATTATAAACCGCAGCTTACGCTGACCAGCGCTATCCCGGCATACAGCCGGACGTTTCTCCAAGTCGTTCAACCGGACGGGACGATCGTTTTTCAACCCGTCCGAAACAATAATTCTTCCATGGGTTTGGCTTTGAGCCAAAATATTTCGGAGACAGGCGCTTCTATCTACGTTCAAACACAACTTCAGCGCTTTGACGATTTTGACAGAAAAAATACTTTATACAACGGGACGCTTTTAGCGATTGGAATAAGCCAACCGTTATTCAAATTCAACAGTTTTAAATGGGAAAATAAAATTGAACCGCTTAAATATAACGAGAGCCGGCAGGTTTATATAGAATCGCTGGAGCAAATTTCCTTAAAAGCCAATCAATATTATTTTGACCTGTTATTGGCGCAGGTCAATTTGAAAATCTCGGAAACCAACCTTTCCAATACGGAAGCGATCCTTAAAATTGCTCATGAAAAATTTGATCTTGGCAAAATTAGCCGTAATGAAATCCTGCAACTACAGCTCGAAAACCTCAAAGCCCGGAAAGCGGTCGTTAGCGCCAAACGGGATATGGAAATTTCCACGCTCAATATAAAAGCATATATCGGTTTGCAAAACGACTATAAACTCGAACTCGCCGAGCCGGTCTTGAAAAACGATCTCCGTATATCTGCCGAGAAATTGCTGAAGGAAGCCTTCGAAAATCGTTCGGACGCCGTCGCTTTTACACGCCGCCTATTGGAAGCCGAACGCGACGTCGCAAAAGCCAAAGGGAATAGCGGGCTGAACGCCGCCCTGACGGCCAACCTGGGCTTTTCAAACAGCGACCCGAACCTGGACCGGCTGATCCGAAATCCACAAAATCAACAATTGGTATTGGTCGAATTTACGCTGCCCGTACTGGATTGGGGGCGTTCCCAATCGCGTTTGAAAACGGCCGAAGCCAACCGAACGCTGGCGTCATACAGCGTGGAACAAGATAAGCAAAACCTGAAACAAGAAATTTATACGCAGGTTACGCTCTTCGATATGCTCAAAACACAACTCGTTCTGACGGCGCAGGCCGATACAATCGCTTCCGAAAAATATCAGATCGCTCAAGACCGCTACGTGCTGGGCAACTTAAGCATCACGGATTTAAGTATCGCTTTTGCAGAAAAAGACCAGGCCAAAAGGGATTCCGTAGGGGCGCTCCGCGATTATTGGACTTCCTATTACCGTCTGCGCTGGCTGACCTTATATGATTTTGAAAAAGGGGAAAAGATAAGATAGGATATCAGCTATCAGCTATCAGCTATCAGCTATCAGCTATCAGCTATCAGCTATCAGCTATCAGAAACGAAACAAATTTATTCTATTATTAATATAATGCGCCCATTATGATTAAATTAAGAAATATTGAAAAAGTGTACCGGACGGACGCCATAGAAACCGTCGCTCTGAATAACATCAACCTCGACGTGCCGCAAGGCGAATTTCTTTCCATTATGGGTCCCTCGGGTTGCGGTAAATCCACGCTGTTAAACATCATTGGTTTGCTTGACGCGCCCACAAAAGGAAAACTGTCAATCGCTTCGGACGCGCCGATCGAAGATTTTTCGGACAAAAAACTCGCGCAATTCCGCAACCAGAAAATTGGTTTTATTTTTCAGAGTTATCACCTAATCAATGATCTGACAGTGTTGGATAATGTCGAACTGCCCCTATTATATCGCCCAGCTTCTTCCGCAGAGCGAAAACGGCTTGCAAGCGAGGCCTTAAGCAAGGTCGGTTTATCCAACCGGATGAAACATTATCCTTCGCAACTGTCGGGCGGACAAAAGCAGCGGGTCGCTATTGCCCGCGCGATTGTCGGCAGGCCGTCAATCATTCTTGCCGACGAGCCTACCGGAAATCTGGATTCTCAAATGGGGAACGATGTGATGGTAATTTTAGAAAACCTGAATAAAAACGACGGAACGACAATCGTTATGGTGACGCACGACGAGAATATGGCACGGAGAACGCATCGGCTGATCCGGCTGTTCGACGGTTCTCAGGTAGCGTAAACTCTTCATTTCCAACAATATATCTCTTATTATTTATTCAATAAAAACCTGAAAATGTTTAAGAACTATGTAAAAATGACCTGGGCGGTGATGCGGCGGCGCAAGTTTTATACGTTCATTAGTCTTTTTGGGATTAGCGTAACGTTGGCGGTGTTAATTGTGCTGACTGCATTTTTCGATAACACTTTTGCCTCCCTTTATCCGGAGGGTCGTCGGGACCGCAGTTTATATGTTCATCGGATAATGCAACAAGATACCGTAGAAGGGAGCAATAGTACAAATATAAGTTCTATGAGCCGCTATTTTATCAATACCTATATTTCAACGCTAAAGACTCCTGAGAAAGTAACGGCTGTCGCTAACGAAAACACCAACATTTATATCAACAATCAAAAATCAGAGGTTAGAATTAAATATACCGACTCCAATTTTTGGGAAATCACAACTTTTGATTTCCTCGAAGGCAAGCCTTTCACTTTAGAGACTTTTAGAGGGAATGATAATGCTATGATTATCAGCTCCGACATACGCGATCAATATTTCGGAAAAGACTTTCCTATGGTAGGAAAGAAGATAGAAATTGGAGCAAATATTTTCCACATTGTCGGCGTAGTACGCGGCTGCCCTGTTACCCAAAGTAAATTTGTGGTCGGCGATATATATCTTCCCTTTACGGCGGATAAAAGTTTAAGTAAAGACCAAACTTATACGGGACGTTATGCCGCTATTATCCTGGCTAAAAACAAATCTGAACTTGGGGCTATCCAATCGGAGTTTGCTTCAGTATTAGCAAAAATACCGTTACAAAAAGAGGGCGATTTCAAACCAAGCGTTATTTATGTACGTCCTGAAACAGCGTTAGGAGATTTTATTTATTCGATAGCAGGAAAGGGCGCTCAAAGCGGTAAACCGTTATTTTTTACAATACTAATAGCATTTACCTTTCTTTTCATGTCGCTCCCCGCACTAAATTTAATCAATATAAACATTAGTCGCATTATGGAACGAGCGTCCGAAATCGGCGTTCGCAAAGCATTCGGCGCTTCCGCCGGCGCTTTGACGGCTCAATTTATTATTGAAAACATCATTTTAACGGTTTTCGGAGGAATTCTTGCCCTACTACTATCAACCGTAGTTATTCTTTACCTTAACCAGAAAGGAATCGGCAATATTCCTTATCTTGATCTAAAAATCAATTGGACGATTGCGAGCGTCGCTTTCCTTTTGAGTCTTATTTTTGGTTTACTGTCGGGCGTTTATCCGGCGTGGCGAATGGCAAAGTTATCGGTGGCCGACGCTTTAAAAAACTAACATTGTACCATTCTCCGTCGCTGCTGTCCAAAAGCGGCAAATTCATATTTCATATTTCATATTTCATATTTCATATTCTATGTTTAAGCATTTATTCAAACTATTATGGAAAAAGCGTAAAAGTAATTTCCTGATCACGCTTGAAGTATTCGTCGCCTTTTTAATATTGTTCGCCGTATCAAGCTTGAGCGTATTTTTTTATAGAAACTATGTAAAACCTTCAGGAATCTATGTAGACAACGTTTGGGTCGTCAACGTTGATTTTAATTCAAACATCGATAGCCTTAAAAAAATAAACCAGGAACTTTTGCGGCAAAAAATAAAGTCTTATAAAGAAATCAGGTCATTTTCTTTTGGCACATATTTTCCCTATGGAAATAGTACCTCTAAC
>JBBRMZ010000143.1:0-12254 GCA_038230555.1 Chitinophagales bacterium | reverse complement strand
TTTTTAACTGGATGATTGAGAAAACCAAGATTCAAACAGCCTCAAAAGTGAGGGCTACCGCCGGTTTAATGACGCATATTTTCGGCTCAATCGTCACAGCGCTGCTTTTTTGGCTGTTTTAACCCATTATTCGCATAAATTGTAAATTGTAAATTGTAAATTGTAAATTGTAAATTGTTATAGCGCATACTTATTGCGGCAAAACTGGGAAAGGGCGTTATTTTTTGTTTTTTTACAAAAACAAAAAATAACGCTCCATCTTTAGTTGAATTAACCTACACAGAGCGTACTAATTACAATATAAAACCCGGGAAAGGGATATTTTTAATTTTTTGCAAAAATTAAAAATATCCCACCCACCCCTCCCCGCGCGCGTAGCGCGCGGATACATATAAAGGGGTCGCTAGAATTGTCATACAATCATAATTTTTATGTCCGTCGCGAATTCTTCCCGGAAAAAAATACTAGACGTTATTGATCTGACTATTCAGTTTGAGAGCGAAGGGAAGACCCTTACCGCCGTCGACCAGATCAGTTTTACTTTGTATAAAAGAGAAACGCTGGGGATCGTAGGCGAGTCCGGATCCGGAAAGTCGGTAACGTCCCTGGCGCTGATGCGGCTGATCGCGTCTCCGCCGGGGAAAATAACGGGTGGAAAAGTATTATTTTATCCAGGCGAAGGAGAAGCGGTCGATCTGCTCCGGCTTTCTGAAAGCGAAATGCGCCGATACCGGGGCGCCGAACTGGCTATGATCTTCCAGGAACCGATGACGTCCCTGAACCCTGTTTTTACCTGCGGCGACCAGGTTGCGGAAGCCATTTCGGCCCATCGGACCGTCGGGCGGGAGGCCGCAAAAAAACTGGTACTTGCGCTGTTTGAACAGGTCAAACTGCCCGACCCGGAAAGAGCTTACCGCAGTTATCCGCATCAACTGAGCGGAGGCCAAAAACAGCGCGTAATGATCGCTATGGCTATTTCCTGCCATCCCGCTATTCTGATTGCCGACGAGCCGACCACCGCTTTAGACGCCATGGTTCAGAAACATATTCTCGAACTGATGAAAGAACTCGGGGAAACGCTGGATATTTCTATTATTTTTATTACCCATGATCTGGGCGTTATTGCGGAAATAGCGGACTCCGTCTTAGTAGTCCATAAGGGGATCGTCGTCGAGCAAGGAGACGTAAATGATATATTCCGCAATCCGCAGTATCCTTATACAAAAAGCCTGCTGGCCTGCCGTCCGCCCTTGAACCGGCGGCTCAAACGTTTGCCCGTGGTAAAGGATTTTATGGAAATCATCGAAGAACCAGGCGGAAAAAGTACCATCCGGACAAAAAAAGCGTCGGTCGCCGAAGCGATTGAAGAAAATATTATTCTGCCTGCTCAAACAGCCCAACGTTTGCGCGATTTAGAATCGCAAGCCCCCATCTTGCAGGTACGCAGATTAAGCGCCTGGTTTACGACCAAAAAAACGTGGTTCGGCAAGCCCATTGAATACGTAAAGGCGGTCGACGACGTGAGTTTTGACGTCTATCCGGGCGAAACCCTGGGGCTGGTCGGCGAATCGGGTTGCGGTAAAACCACGCTGGGCAGAACTATTCTTGGACTGACGCCCGCTACCGCCGGCGAAGCGCTGTTCGAAGGCCGGAATTTATTAACTTTAAGCGCCGAAGCGCTTACGCTTATGCGTAGAAACGTCCAGATCATTTTCCAGGATCCTTATTCTTCTTTAAATCCCCGGATGACGATCGGCTCCGCTATTATGGAACCCATGCAGGTGCACGGGCTTTATGAAAATAACCGCCGCAGACGCGAGAAAGTCGTTGAATTATTGGAAACCGTCAGCCTCGAAGCGGCGCATTTTAACCGCTATCCGCATGAATTTTCAGGCGGCCAAAGGCAGCGTATTTGCATTGCCCGCGCGCTGGCGGTTGAGCCTAAGTTTATCATTTGCGACGAATCCGTATCCGCGCTCGACGTTTCCGTTCAGGCGCAGGTGTTAAATTTGTTGATCGACCTGCGGAATAAAATGCAGTTTACCTGTATTTTTATATCGCACGACTTATCGGTAGTCAAATTTATCAGCGACCGGATGGCGGTTATGAATAAAGGAAAAATAGAAGAAATTGGCCCTTCCGACCAGATCTATCAACATCCGGCTTCTGCTTATACGCAAAAACTAATTGCCGCTATACCTAAAGGAATTAATTATTGATGAGTTTATCAAACGGCGACGAGCCGAATTTAGCGGCCAATAATGATGAACGGGAGCAGACTGCCTTGTCAAAAACCAAAAATAGCCCGCTTCGAATCGTTTTTATGGGAACGCCCGAATTTGCGGTTCCATCCCTGGATATCCTGGTCAAAAATGGTTATGACGTAGTCGGCGTCGTTACGACCGCCGACAAATGGGGCGGCAGAGGAGGGAAACAACTGATCGAGTCGCCGGTCAAACTATATGCAATAAGAAATAATATACCGGTTTTACAGCCTGAAAAATTAAAAGCTCCGGCATTTATCGACGCCCTGCGATCCTGGAAAGCCGATTTACAAATCGTAGTCGCGTTTCGGATGCTACCGGAAATTGTCTGGGCTATGCCGCCTTTAGGAACAATGAACGTGCATGGTTCATTGTTGCCCAAATACCGAGGCGCGGCGCCCATTAACTGGGCGATCATTGAAGGAGAATGGGAAACCGGCGTGACTACATTTTTTCTCCGGCACGAAATCGATACTGGCGACGTGTTGTTCACGCAAAAAATACCTATCGGTGAAAACGATACTGCCGGGGATCTGCACGATCGGATGATGATTGCAGGCGCCGAAATTTTACTAAAATCCGTTAGAGCGGCGGAAAGCGGCGATTATCTATTGCAACGTCAGCCCGATACGCTGGCTACCCATGCGCCTAAAATTTTCATGGAAACCTGCGAGATTAATTTTGCCCAACCTGTCGAAAAAGTATATAATTTTATTCGCGGTTTAAGCCCCTACCCTACCGCCTGGACCCTGATAAACGGCCTTACATTCAAAATATTTAGCGCTCAAAAAGAAACCGCGCAGCCTGCCGAAGCACCTTCCGTCATAACGACCGACCATAAAACATTTGTGAAAATCGCTTGTTTAGATGGGTATATTCATTTGCTGGACGTCCAATTGGCGGGAAAAAAAAGAATGGGGATTAAAGATTTTCTGAACGGAGCCAAAATTATCGGGTAAATGGTTCTCTTGTAAGCGTTTCATTAAATTGTCATAAAAGCATTTTAATATTAGATAAAGAAATTATTGTTTATATTGATCTTAGCCGGACCGGCTATTTTTGCTCAAACCCCGGAAAAAGACAATAGCGATTCTTCTAACTCCATGCAATCATTGCAACGCCAGTTAGAACAAATGCAGAAAGAAATAACTAAGCGGTTTCCAATGTTGATGAACGGAATAAAAAGCGATTCTTTGGGCTTTGGGAATATGGAAATGGATTCCTCTATGTTGAAGGAATTTGGAAAAATGCAAATGGATTCCAGCATGTTCAAAAGTTTTAGCCTGATGTTCGACGGTCAAAACTGGAAACAGCTTAACCCGGATAGTCTGCAAGGCGGAGATAAATCGCCGAACTTGGGAGACGGCTGGAATATGCAGCTATTTGATCCTGCAAAAATGGAAGAGATGATGCGCAGGTTAAACCAATCCATGACGCCCTATATGCCTTCTTTTCCTTCGGATGAAACCGATCCGGCAGCCAAACTACTGAAAGAAAAATCAAGAAAGAAATTAAATAAGAAATACGAAACGGAAAAAATATAATGAGCATCATCGAAAGAGCGCACCTGATTATTTACCGTATCCGCCAGCGCGGACTTGAAGTTTTTTTAGTGAACCACGACCTGGATGGCGACGACTGGCGTCTTCCTGAAGCTGAACGCGAAAACGCGGCGGAAGAGGAAATGATCGAGCTGGACCCCGTGCTGAAAGACGGCGAAATGTATCAAGCCTATGCCGTCGAAGGCGATTGGCACGATATTCCTTCCCTGAAAAGTTTGATCAAACAGGACGTTATAGAAGTAACGGATAAAATCATCCGCGAACTTGAAAAACAAGGCGCTTTTTTTATTGTTAAAGAAGCGCTTAAAAAGGCCCTGCCCGGCCAGTATGTTCTGTTGAAACAACTCCGGGAAATCATTTCGGAGAAAAACTCCGTCAAAGACCTTTAAAATTAGCTTTTCTCTTTTCTACAAAAGCGGACGCCCCTTCCTTAAAATCCTCCGTATTCGCGCAAACAGCGAACGCCTCGTATTCAGATTGATAACCGTTTTTACTTTCATCAAACAGGGCGTTAACGCTTTCAATTACTTTTGAAACAGCTATAGGGGCTTTCTCCGAAATTTTTGCTAATATTTCTAACGATTTGTCAATCAGCATTTCCAGCGGGACTACGTGATTTGCCAATCCGTACGCCAGCGCCTGAGCGGCGTTGATCCTGTCGGCGGTTATCATCAATTCCAGCGCCCGCCCTTTCCCGATTAGTTGGGTCAATCGCTGCGTTCCACCGTACCCTGGAATAATTCCTAAGTTGACTTCCGGCTGCCCAAACAACGCGTTTTCAGAGGCAATTCGGATATGGCAGGCCATGGCCAATTCGCAGCCGCCGCCTAAGGCAAAACCATTGACTGCCGCGACCACCGGGCGATGAAAGCGTTCGATGAGGAAAAATATATCCTGTCCCCGCTTCGATAGTTGCGCCCCGTCGCCGCCTAAGTATAGAAATTCGGTAATATCGGCGCCTGCTACAAAAGATTTAGGTCCGGCGCCCGTGATAATCACGCCTTTCAGACCGGCGATTTGGTGATAATCAGCGCTGAAAAAGCGTTCCAACTCGTCCAATGTAACGCGGTTTAGCGCGTTTAAGGCTTTTTCGCGGTTGATTGTTAATATTGCGATACCGTCGCGGTTTTCGATCAGCAGATTCTGGTATTCCATACGGGTAAAATTTCAGTCGTTAGCGACAGGTTCGATCTGTTTATATATTTCTAAAGGCGCGTATTTTTCTGAATTCTTCCGCGCGTTTTCTTTTAATCGTTTTAGTTGAACCGGGTTTTCAATCAGATTTCTTATTATTTTGAGCGCTTCGTCGTAATTCCTGAATCGAAGGACTGAACTTTCCAACGCGGCGTCCACCTGATAATCGACAGGCAAAATACCGGGTTTGGCGGCTTTAATCATGGCGAAGGGGATACCGCTTTCTTTGGTTTTACCGTAAATATTGGTCTGGCTCAACACTAAATTTAAGTTGCAGAGAATCGCGTCGGCATAGGATAAGCGTTTGTCAAATTCTTTAATTTCAACTCTTTTTTTATTTTCTACCCGGATATGAAATCCTTTTTCCTGATAGAATTGCGCCAATTTTGCGATCTCGGCTCCGCCCTCTTCAACATTAACGCCGCCGAGAAAATCCAATTCGATCTTGTCTTTTATGTCGTTGCACTCGTCAAGCATTTTGAGCACGCTGTAATAATCCCTTCTAACCGCCGAGACGTAACCTGGAATGCAAATACGAATTCTATTATTCTCAGCCGGGCTAAGGTTAAGCGGAAGTTCATCATAAACGGAAAAAGGAACAATAATGATTTTATCCTGAGAAATATATTTCTGTAATTCTTCGCTCACTACCCGGCTCAAAACGGCTAATTTTCCGCCATCCAGTAACGTTTTCTGAATAATTTTTCTATTTAATGGCTTATACGCTACATAGATTTTAGCGTTAAATATAAGCGTCGACAGATTTTTCGAGTTTTTAAGTTTGAGGGCTTCCTTCCAAAAACCGGCGCCGAACCACATATCAATATTATGGATAAAAATGGTTAAAGGAAAATGAAAACGAACGTTGTAAAAAGACTTACTTATTTTAAAAGAGGCTTTCGAGGATGCTTCCAAAGTAATCACATATCCTTTGTCGAGATTATAATCGTTGGTTTTAGAAAGAAAAGCGCTAGCGCTTTCGCCGTTTTCCCACAGAATAAATTGAACGTTGGACAAACAGCTCCCTTCCAGAGAGCGTTTAAACCCGGATTCGCAAAAAATAAAAATCTCGTGTTCTCCGGGAATGGCAGAGTATATTTTAATCAGGGCCTCTGCGATAGGGGGATGCCCGGGAGCGACAATTTCAATAATAGCGACGCGCATTTAAGTTTAAATTTAACAGGCTTTGCTTTTCGTTATTTTGGACGCGCTATCCAGTTAGCGTCGTCAATTGAACTAATGGAGTAATTATAAACGTCAAGAAATTTAAAAACGTCATTTATAAAAAATCCATATCTCAAAAGAGCAGAGGACACGCATTCAAAGATGATTACCGGCCGGTTCGATTCAAAAAAACGGGTAGCGCCTTTAAAAAACAACATTTCTCCCCCCTCGATATCAATTTTAATAAGGGTGATTTTACCGATATTATTTGAAAAATACCATTCATCCAGCGACATAGAAGCTACTTTTTCAAAACCGTCGTCCGCTTTTTCCGACGGAGATATATACTTATAAGCGTCGGAGTCTGCCGCATTCGGCGAAACCATATAAGCATTGTCCGTTGTTTTATCGCTTAGCGCCATATTGACCGGCGATATTCTATCCTGGAAATTATTTAAATTTATGTTTTTTATTAAAGCGTTATAGGTTTCGACGACCGGCTCGAACGCATATATCATTCCGTTCGCGGCCCCTAATTCTTTTGCAATGATGATGGATATTACGCCTATGTTGGCGCCGACGTCTAAAACCGTTAAATTAGGATGGACCAGACGCCGGATTTCATCAATTACCTCATATTCAAATGAGAGCCGGTGACGTACGGCAAATCTTTGCTCAAAAAGTCTCTTGGATAGAAACCCAAAGCGGGTCAATTTAATATCAATATTTTGATGAGCTTTTATATGAAGGAAAGGTTTTGTAGACGAGATAAACGGCCAAACAAGCGCCATTATCTTTTCCATAGTAGCAAGATAAAGCAACTTAAGCGAATAACTAATGGTCATATATTTTATTTACTATTTTCATTTAAGCCTGCCAAAACGCGATTGACATAAATAGCGTCCCATTCCAGTAATTTATTATTCTCTCTTAAGGAAGGCGTCAGATCAAATAATTCAAATTGGCGAGTCCGCAAATATTCATCAATATCGTAGTATTTAGGCGCCCCTTTATAACCGTCGTGCGTACTGATTTCCAATAATATAACCAAAGTTCTTTTAAGGGTTAATTCTCCTCCTTTCAAAACTTCCAATTCAAATCCCTGGACGTCGATTTTAAGAATATCTACGAAGGTTGATATTGGAATTTCATTGTCTAATGTAGTGATGATAATTTCCTGGACGCCTTTTTCTATTAATGCGTCGGATAGATAATCCCCGCTCATTCCGGGATTTAAATCAAGCAGCGAAGAAGAAGTAATGCGGTTGGCAATGTGGATAACAGTTTTCGCGGGCGCGGCGCCAACCGCCTTAGGAATTAAAGTCCAATTCTTATATTGACCGACCTGCTTTTGAATAATTTCCTGATTGGACTCGATCGGCTCAAATATATATATGGTTTTCCCCGGAAATCGGTCGCTAAACATTTTGGCCGTTGTTCCCGTACCGCCGCCTGCGTCTAAAATAACCGCTTCCGGGTTTACCGAATATTGTTTAGCTAAAACGATCGCAGTTTCAATATGCTGGTGGGAATAAACCTTCTGGTAAGCCTCTTTAATTTCTTCGTGCAAAGGACCGTTTACCAGATAATATATATTATGGCGGCTTAATTTTAAAAACCAGGCGACGACGTTTAAGAAAGGTTTAACAATGAAAGCGAAGCGTTTCAAATGTATTTAATTTTACTTAATCTGAAAAGGCAATTAACCATGAAATCGAAAGATATTCTTAAATTTTCCCGATAATGGCGCAAAGTTAGATTTTATTACCAAAATCAAAGCAGATTAAGTATACTAAAAAGTACCAGATTAATTTCTACAGGTTTGAATAAAAGGGAACTTACATCGCGTCACCGTCTGCTTTCTTAAAAAAATATAAGTGAAAACGCATTGAAATAATAATGTTTTATCTTTGCATGGGTTTTAATTTTTAAGGCATGGAATTAGCGAAAGGCTCAATGATCAGGCCAATTACTGACAGATACGAGGACGGAACGAATGAAACAATCACGGACGGGTTTTATTTAATTCACTAAACCGGGTTTTCAATTGGCTGAATCACGCAAGCGGGCAAATTGTATAATCAAATTCATATTTTAGCATGAAAATAGTCATCATAACGGGATCAGGAGGATTGATCGGGTCGCAAGCTGTAAAGTATTTTAGTTCGCTTTTTGATCTGGTCATCGGAATTGATAACGACGCCAGGAGTTATTTTTTTGGACCAGAAGCATCAACAAAGGCTTCAACCCAAAAGTTATTAGAAGATTTTCCAAATTTCAGAAGCGAAAATGTTGACATAAGGGATTCCCAAAAAGTCTTTGAAATATTTAATAAATACGGCGCGGATATAAAATTAGTAATTCATACGGCCGCCCAACCTTCTCATGATTGGGCAGCCAGAGAACCGTTCACGGATTTTAGTATTAATGCAAACGGCACGTTAAATATACTCGAAGCGACGCGAACATATTGCGAAAAAGCAGTATTCATTTTTACTTCTACAAACAAGGTATACGGCGATAAGCCAAATTCGCTGCCGCTCAAAGAACTGGAATCGAGGTGGGAAATTGAGGAATCGCATCCTTATTTTAAAGAAGGAATTGACGAATCCATGAGCATCGACCAGGCCAAACATTCAATTTTTGGCGCTTCTAAAGTAGCGGCAGACGTCATGGTTCAGGAATACGGTAGATATTTCAACATGAAGACCGGGATTTTTCGCGGAGGTTGTTTAACAGGGCCGAACCATGCCAGCGCCGAATTACATGGCTTCCTATCCTATCTAATGAAATGCTGTATTACGGGAAAACATTATACTATTTATGGCTACAAAGGCAAACAGGTCAGAGACAATATACATAGCTACGATTTGATCGGTATGTTCCATGAATTTTACAAAAATCCGCGACACGGGGAGGTTTATAATGCGGGAGGAGGACGTTTTTCAAATTGTTCGATGCAAGAGGCCATTCTAATGTGCGAAAACATTACGGGTAACAAAATGAACTTCCATTACAGCGACGAAAACAGGATCGGCGATCATATTTGGTATATCAGCGATTTGACCAAGTTCAAATCTCATTTTCCGAATTGGAATCAAAAGTATAATTGTAAGGATATTTTGGGGCAAATTTTTGAACCGAGTTTACTATCCACTCATTAAAGCCCTTTTTTCAATTTTATCCGCATTTGCGAAAATGTTGAATTTATATCGGTCGATATTCTAAAAAGTAAAATTAACAGAAAGTAGGTCAGCGTAACGACCGTCCCTTTTAATACCATATTTAAAATTGCAGATGAAAAGCCGGGAATTAAATCGGCTATTTTCCAGGCAATAAATCCGAATATTAGCGCCTGCATCATCTTCCATTGTAATGGCTGGACGCCTAACTTTTGATAAATAAAAAATAATTTCACGAGATTATACAAGACCATACTTGCCAAAGTGACCCAAGCGGTCCCAATGTAACCAAAACGGGGAACAATGAGCAGGTTGCCCAGAATGGTAAAAACGGCCAGACTAATAACTGACGGAAAATTAAACCGGTATAAATGAGAATAAGTAATAATTTCTGAATTTAATCCTGTCGCCATATCCGTTAACCGGGCTATTCCCAAAATTAAAATAACGTATTTGCCTCCGGCAAATCCAGCTCCATTGGGCATGATTAGAAATAAATAATCGACACAGGCCCATACGCCCGCTAATAAATAAACGCCGACGACGAGTTGGATCAAAGCAGATTTCTTATAGATCATTTCAACGGTTGGCCGGTCGTTTTTTTCCAACGCTTCGGAAAGCAACGGCGACGACACGCCGGAAAGCGCTTTTCGGGGAACGTCAATGGCTTCGGCAATAAAAAAACCAACATTGTAAATGGCGACATTGGCAAAGTTTTTAGTTAAAGGGCCGACCATCAAGTCGCCAACTTGTAGGGCGATGGAGTAGCCGACGCTCAATAAAACATTAAATCCAGAGTATTGAGCGATTTTTTTTGCTAGTCGACGGGTAATAAAAGTAAAATCCGGCGACCAACGGGCTTCTTTAATATAGTATAAATACCAAATATGACCCGCCAGGACAAATAAATACGTAATGACTATACCGTTAAAAATGATTTTATAACTTATAAATTGCCGCCAATATAAAAGTATTAATACTGGCAAAACAATCTTGATAAAAAGATTGAAGAAAATAGCGGGAACGACGATTCGGTTAAAATTGGAAATATAGCTGTTCAACAAATATGAAAATGCAACCAGCGAACTTAAAACCAAGATATGCGGTAAATAATATAAAAAATATTTTGCCTGCTCATGGAAGATAAGGCTGAAAAAGGTTTTAAAGAGCCAGACCCCCATTAAGGTAACAAAAACAGAAAGTACAGAACTTACGGTTATTAGAAACAAAAACCCGTGATGGTTTTTTTCCTTATTCTTAAATAAAGGGAAAAATTGTATGGCCGAAAGATTTAATCCAAGTAATGCCACCGGAGCTAAAAAAGTGGCCGCTTTAATGATGAACTGGATAATCCCTAATTCTTCTTTATTAATCAACGGATAAATAAAAATTACGCTAATCGCGCCGATCCCTACCCCCGCATAATTGACCAGACTATTTTTTATTCCCTGCCGCTTAATGACGCCCATACCGGCAAAATTAGTTAAAACAATTTGCTATGATTAAATCATTTAAACAGGGAGCCAAAGCTCGGCCAGAAAAGTTATGAACAAATAAGTATGACTGATCAGTTTAAAACGATAGCGGAATCCGGCGTAGGGGAATATAAAGCAAAAGGAAGTAAATTTCTTGCTTACGCTTTTCCCGTCAAAACGGAAGAAGACTTCCACATCATTTTAGAACGCCTCAAAAAAGAACATTTTAAAGCCGCTCATCATTGTTACGCTTACCGGTTAGGCGTTTCGGGCGACCGGTACCGGGTGAACGACGACGGAGAGCCTTCCGGAACCGCAGGCAGACCTATTTTAGGGCAGATCGATAGTCGCGGTTTAACAAATGTGGGAATCATCGTGGTCAGATATTTTGGCGGAACGCTGCTAGGCGTATCCGGCCTGATTAAAGCGTATAAAGAAAGCTCCGCCGACGCGCTCGCTCGGCTTGAAGTTGTTGAAAAAATAGTTGAAAACCGTTATAAGATAACGTTTTCCTACGAGTCTATGCCGGACGTTTTAAACGCTTTTAAAAAGCTGCATATTGAACTTACTAACCGTGCGTTCGGGGAAAACGGAGTAGGGTATTTTTTGATCCGGCAAAGCAAATCGGCGGCTACTTTAATATGTTTAAAGGCTATGATTTTGAAGATTAGCGTTGAAGAAGCGATAATGACGGAAAGTACGGCAGATTTTGAATTTACAGAGGCATAAAAACATAACCGCATATTAAGCAAGCCGCTACATGAATTTAAACGATTATTCGGCGCTTTGAATTTCAAACATTATTTTATATTTCTAAAAATTAATCAACTCGATCTCAAAGATCAATACTGAATTGCATGGAATGCTCCCGGTAGTCGTCGTTCCATACCCGGCGGCGGACGGGATCAGCAATTTGCCTTTGCCGCCGCGTTTAAACTTAGGAAAGCCGACCGTCCAGCCTTTAATAACCCCCGATAAGGAAAAAGTAGCCGGGGTAGTAGACTGATCGAACACGGTTCCGTCCAACAAATAACCTTTATAATTGACCGTGACGTTGCTGCTCACGTTCGGGTTCGTGCCGCTGCCGGGCGTATCGATCACGTAATACACGCTGTCGGGCGTGATCACTTGGGCAGTCCAGCCCTTCGCGGCAATGTATGCCCTGATTTTTTGGAGTTCGCCAATGGGGTCTGTCGTAGCGCAGGCGTCTTTTTTTGAACAGGCGGCGGCGATTACAATCGCAAAAGCGGCTAATAAATACAAGACTTTTTTCATACTATTTTAATTAGGTTAATTATGCGAATAATGGGTTAAAACAGCCAAAAAAGCAGCGCTGTGACGATTGAGCCGAAAATATGCGTCATTAAACCGGCGGTAGCCCTCACTTTTGAGGCTGTTTGAATCTTGGTTTTC
>JBBRMZ010000142.1:0-12300 GCA_038230555.1 Chitinophagales bacterium | reverse complement strand
CTTCGAAGATGAAATTCTTAAAATGCCGCCATAAACTTATGTCACAACTTGTACTATCGCCAAACTTTCAAAGAACTATGAAGATAAATAACTATAATTTAATTAAAATAAACTTTGTTGCATTAGATTACTGAATGCAAGCTTTATTTAATATTATTTCATTTTACTTTTCAGATGCTTTTATTCAAATTTAAACCGAACTACTAATAGAAAGTTAGTTTAGGGTATTCTCTCACAGTATAATCTTAAATACTTCCGAACGGTCATCGTACTCCATTAAAACGTTTTTGCGTTCCAAAAGTTTGTTTAATTTCCGCCATACGCCGTTAATGTTTTTAACATTTAAGGGATAAACGTCGATTGTTGAATTATAAAAAATAAGCCCGTCCTAAAGGACGGGCTTTAAAAATCAAGGGATTATAATTCGGTATTTGAGATAAAACTACTTCAAGCTACCGTGAAAAATTATCTATTCTTTAATAATTTCCAATTTTTTAACCGTGCGCCCGTTTGAAGTTGTCACTTCAACCAGATATAAGCCGGAATTTAAATCCCCGGTATGCAGCGCAATTGCGCCCGCTTCTAAATTATTTACCTGCCTTAGTAATCTTCCCGTAGCGTCGAATAATCTTGCTCCGGTAATCACGCCCGTCGGGTTGCTTAACTCGATTTGAACGTCGCCTTTGGTCGCCGGGTTCGGATACATATTAATCTTCTCAGCGACGTTTCTATTTGGCTTATTTTTCTTAACGATCGGAACCTCGAAGTCGAAATCTTTTAGACGCACCGCTTCGCCCGAAGGTTTAATAGCGTGAACGTTAGTAAAGTGCAATTTAACGGTATTGCCAACGCCTTGCTGGAAACCTGCTACTTCGTCGGCAACAACAATACTTACTTTACCTACCTGGCCTTTCCCGCTGGCCGCCCGCTGATTGCTCAAAATGATCCCCGCATCAATGGTGCCGTGCCCTATTCGTTTGCTGCCGATTACGTAAGCCGATCTGGGCGCCAGCCAGCTATTGTTTTCCAAATCAAGCCCGATGGTATGCTTCCCCTGTACTTTATAATTCTCATAGCTCAGCGAAAAAGTAAATCCGCCAAAGTTCAGCGCTGGATGCTCCTGATTTCCCATCATCAGCGCCAGGTTCAAGGTATCGCCCGGCTGAACGACGTCTTCGCTGGCGACTACATAAAATGGAAGATTGTCGGTAAAAGTAACCGGTTCAGAAATGAGGGTATGGGTGGCGTTATAATTTTTACTGACGGCTATAGTATCGTCGGCGCCAATAATTCCGTCGCCGTTGGTGTCGGCATATTGCAGCCCGTAATTATCCCAGTTCCGGTAATTCTGAGCGAACCACTCTGTACTACCGCCTTCCCGGCCGGCGCCAATGGAACCAATATTTTTAGCAATGGGTATATAATCGTCGATCGTCACTTTCCCGTCGTTATTGGCGTCCCCCGCCCATAAACAATCGGATCCAGAACAAAGTAAATTTTGTGGAACATTAGGGGATACTATATTAACCCTTACCTCTATCTGCTTGCAGTCGCCGCCAACGCAATAATCTATGAAAAAATCGTCGCTGGTTGCTCCAGGATTAGGCGTATAAGTTAAATCATTTGAAAGCGTATCAACCGACCCGTTCATAGCCGGAGATCGCAAATGAAACTTATAATTGGTAATGGGCGCCGAATAGGTAATGACCAACGGCGTTCCTGCGTTAGTTGTCAATTGAAAAACGTCTGCGTCCGGGTTACAGTTAGAAACCAAAACACTGACCTGGCCTTTTTCGTCGACCGCCGTTCCGTTATTTTGCGTTACCGTATAATAAAAGGTTGCAACCCCTTCAAAGTCCGTGTTCGGAGTAAAAATGATGGTGCCGTCAGCTAAACCCTGTACCACTCCTTCATTGGAATTAGTAACGCTGTTTAATATTAAAGACGAGGCGTCGTTCAAAAGCACGTTAAATCTGGCGGGGCTATTGATTGTCGTATATGCGTAATCGTTTACTATATACCTGTTGGCGGTAGGAGGACTCCAGACGTCGATATTGACGATGTGCTGCGCGCCGTTCTGCACGAAAATAATTTGGTCTGAACCAACATAATATGGCGCGGGCATATAATCATATACTCCATCCTGGACGACCGCGACCGTGCCGTGTACGGGGGGCGTGTTAATAGAAAATCCCTGCGGCAGCATAAATCTTGCCTGCTGACCTTTATTGACGCCCAGCGACGTCGTGTCAGTCGCCGGTAGAATGGAAGGACTAACGTAAATGTGCGCTTGTCCGGGACTGCAAAGATTGGATTGGTCGCAGGCAATATAAGAAAAGTGAGCCACGCCTATAAAATCGGTTTTCGGCGAAAAAACAGCGCTATTATCCTGAATAGACATATCTCCGCCGTTGGTCAGCGGCGAAACTCCTTTTAATAACAATCCGCCCGGCGTAGAAGAAGAATCATTCTGTAATACGTTCAAAACCGCCGATCCCTGACCTGCAATCATAAAACCATAATCGTCGTTGATCGACAACGAACCCGGAATCACTTTAACTACATAAGCGCGTTTTGTATTCAAATTTGCGGGTGAAGCAGCCTGTAGAACATCGACAGTGAAACTATCCAACCCGCTAAAATTGCGGTTGGGGACATATTGCAAATTGCAGGCGTTGTTGTTGGTGTTGGAAACGGAAAGGGAACCGTGCGAAGGCTGCGTGGAAACGCTTGCGCGAAGCGCGGTAAAAAATGCGTTAAGTTGGCTGTTCATCACGATAGTATGCTGCTCCGCTACGGTCGTCTGAGCCAACGCTGCGTTGGAAGACAAAACAAAGAGGAAGAAAACAACCGACAAACAACCCCATAAACGACGGGAAAGATTTGTAGAGGTATTATTCATAAGACAGACATTTTGAAACAAGTTTAAGGGATTTATTATTATGGGTTTCATCATTAGTAAATTTTTGCGCTTATTGAAATATATTTTTTAATTAGATAATGATTTTATGTGTTTGATAGCGCTATGATTTTTAATAAAATAAGAATATAATTATAAAAATGTGTTGAATAAATGTGAATATTAAAAAAAATAAATAGGAACTAACTAACTTTGTAGAAAGAACGCTTTGCAGCGATTCGCTTATGTAAATAAATATAACCGGCACTCACTTAAATATATTAAAATTTGATGATTAGTTAAGTTCTTCCTGTACATTAGCGGCTTCAATTCCCGCAAATATAATCATTATAGCTTAATTTTTTACTCTTAAAAATATATTAACTAATTTATTTTAAACCAACATTTTTACGCCGCTTTTTAGGCTTATTATTCGCGTTCTATTAAAAAGTGAAGGCGCGACGTATTGCTATAAAAATTCAATTCTAAAATGGCAGGATTATAATGTATGGGCGCTCAATCAATTAACGACAAATATCATACCAAACAGCCCTTATTTAAAATATAGATTTTTTTTCTTTAAGCGTTGTAGGGGGCTTACTTTGATCCTGAAGATTTTATTTAACAGCTCTTTTTTGCGTGTTTACATCCCTTTAACTATTGAGAAATCTTTAAATATGAAAGACAATAAATTATACGCTACCCTAAATCATTTTGATAAGATCGAACAAAACCGGCTTCATAAATACATCCGCTCGCCTTACTTCAACGCCAATAATATTTTAACCGAATTTTTGGATATTCTATTCCTTTATTTAAACCATAGAAACGGGAAAATTAGCGAGTTAACCAAGGAAGCTATTTGGATCAAACTCTTTCATCGCGAGCCTTACAATGACATTCGATTCCGTAAACTTTGTTCAGATTTATTGAAATTAATTGAAGGGTTTTTGGCGCAGGAAGTTTTTAATAACAATCCTTTGCAACAAGCAGCTTCTCTATTACAGGCTGTAGGAGAAAGAAGAATGGATGGGTTATATAAAAGCGCGAAAAAAATATCTGAATTGGCTTCAGAAAGACATTTTCAACATCCACTTTTTTATCATTATCAATATCAGATTGAGACGAATATATTTGAATTAACTGAATTAGATCCTTTTCAAAACGAGCACAATAATATAGAAAAAATATTTAATAATTTAGATTACTATTTTTTATGTGAAAAATTAAAATGGTACGCTACCATTTTGAGCAGCAAAAAATTAATTTCACAAGAGTATGACGTTCTTTTTATCGACGCCATTATTGAACATTTAAGAACTAAAAATTATGATAAAGTACCTATTATTAATATTTATTATCTTATTGTTTTAACATATTTAGAAAATAATAATACACAACACTACTATGAACTAATTAATAAATTAAAACATTCAAGAAATTATTTCCAATTGAATGAGCAGTGCGACGCATATCAATATGCTTTAAATTATTGCATTTCAAAATTTAATTTGGGTAGTCAGGAATTTCTAAATGAATACTTTAGACTTGCAAAATATTTAATTGAGAATGAAATTCTTTTCACAGGATTACCAGATGATAAATTAGCTGCTGTTAATTTTAGAGGCGTTGTTTCTGTTGCTTTAAGACTCAAAGAATATAATTGGACAGAGAAATTTATTAAAGATATTCAAAATAGGCTACCTGTAGATCAACGTGAAACTGCCGTTGGTTTTAGTTTAGCACAAGTATATTTCTATCAAAAAAAATATGATTTAGCCATTTCTTTACTAGCCACTGTAGAATATGATGATATAACGTATAATTTAAATGGCAAAAGTATGCTCATGGCTATTTATTATGAAAAAGACGATTTTGAAGCCCTTACTTTTTTAATGGACAGTTTCAAAACATTCCTTACCAGGCATACAGAAATGTCGGACGTCCGCAAAAAACTCTATTTAAACCTAATAAAATATACAAGAAAACTTACGAAAATTATGCCCGGCGACAGGAAAGCCGTCGAGCAAATTAAAAAAGAACTGGAGGAAGCCAAAGGCAGTCCCATCGCCTCCGAAAGATGGCTCCGCGAAAAAATTGCGGAACTGGAGTAAAGCGCGCTACTTTAGGCGAGCCATTGCCCGTACCGGGAAAGTCCCGACGCCTTTAAATTTTGGAGGTACGGCACTGAACGTAAAGCCGGCCGGCGGGAGGGAAACAAGGTTGGTCATGTGTTCGACAATCAGAATTTCCGCTTTTAACAAGATGGTATGCACCGGACGCTTTTTTTCCGCCGTATTGTCGATATTATAACTATCAATGCCGACCAGTTTTGCCCCGGCGTCCCTCAAAAAATTGGCTGCCGCTTCGGTCAGGTAGGGATGGCCGGAGTAATAAGTTTCCGTATTCCAGTGATCCGACCAGCCTGTAAAAACCAACACCGCTTTATTTTTAAGGTCGCGGCCTTCAAAAAAAGAGGCACTTACGGCCAAGTCATTTTGATAAGGCGCGTTGATGAGAATTCCTTCCAACTCTGCGCATTGTTCCAATAAAAGTTCGGAAAGATCTTTGCCTTCCTCATAGCGGTGAAACGGCGCGTCCAAATAGGTACCGGTATTGGCCACCATTTCTATTTTGCCGATCTGGAAAGACGAGCCGTCCTCGTACCAATCTTTGGAAATTTCCCGCGACCAGTAATCGCAAATAATAGGGGCGGGTAGCCCTTTGTAGGTGACGAGTCCGTCTTCAATAACGTGGCTCAGGTCGATGAAAGCGCTTTTTTGCATGGTTGGCGTCGTTTATTTAATTGTCGCAAATATACCAATCTTCTTAACTTCGCCTTTCGTACTTTTAAAGATAATGAACAACGGCAAATTTTTAATCGTCGTCGGGGGCGCTACCGCTACCGGGAAAACCGATCTGGCGATCCGGCTTGCTCAATATTTTGATACGGAGATCCTGAACGCCGACAGCCGACAGGTTTATCGGGAACTAAACATTGGCGTGGCTAAACCTTCGCCGCTGCAACTGACGCAGGCGCGCCATCATTTTGTTGGAGAAAGCTCCGTTAATGAAACGTATAACTCCGGAATCTATGAGCGCGCCGCTTTGGAACGCTTGGATCAAATTTTTCAGGAACGATCCTGCGCCATTCTGACAGGCGGCACGGGATTATATATCCAGGCGGTTTGCGAAGGTTTCCACGAATTTCCTTCCGTAGATCCGGCGGTCCGGCTGGATTTAGAAAATTTATACGCCGCTTCGGGTATTGAAACTTTGCAAAAAGAACTGGCCCTTTCAGACCCGGTTTATTACAGGCAGGCGGATATTTATAATCCCATGCGGCTGATCAGGGCATTAGAAATTTGCAGGTCGTCAGGCGCGCCTTTTTCTTCTTTCCAAACAAAGGAAAAATTAGACAGGCCCTTTACGCCGCTCTATTTCAACCTTTCGCTTCCGAGGGAGGTTTTATATGGCCGGACCAATCAACGGGTCGACGCGATGATGGACTCCGGTTTGCTTGAAGAAGCGCGGGGGCTGCTTCCATTTAAGTCTCTGAACGCCTTACAAACGGTGGGCTACCAGGAATTATTCAATTATTTTGACAACCTGACGGATTTGCCGACCGCCGTCAACCTGATTAAACAGCACACGCGCAATTACGCCAAACGACAGTTTACCTGGTTTCGTAAAAAACCGCACTGGCAGACCATCGCGCCCGACGATTTTGATACCGTCGTTGAAATATGTAAGAAGAGCATGAACCTGTAAGGAATCCGAACAATAAATACGTTTGCTATTTTATAATTTGAGTTAGATGACTATATTTATCGGCAAATACTAATCATAACTTATCACTTATGCGAATAATGGATTAAAACCAGCAATAGCGGATAAACACCGTTCTGCCTTTTGGATATCCAATTATCAACCATTTTGAGTAAGGCGTTTTTGAGGACCTTTTTAGTTTACCTTTCCTCAAACTGACTGACGTCCGAGGGAACGGTCAGACCTGCCTTGTGTATGCAGCATACACGGCTTGTGTACGGCTTATATACGGCTTATATGCGACTCGGGGGTTTGAAGGACAACAAATGGCTGCCAAGGATAAAGGGGCGTCGGGGCCGGGATTTTCGGGACAAAAGGAACTGCGCGCCTGTTACATTCGTGTCCGGTTTTCGGGTCTGTCGTCCCGGAGCCCTTTTTACCCTTTTTCAACCCATTATTCGCATAACTTATCAATCATCACTATCAAAAACATGATTTGGAAAACCCCGCTTAGCCTCGAAGGCCTTAACAACGTCAACGCTTCTTCTATGGGCGGCTTTTTAGGCATAGAATTCACCGATTTTGGCGACGATTTTATAACCGCGCGGATGCCGGTGAACGAACGGACTGTTCAACCCTTCGGCATTCTGCACGGCGGCGCTTCCTGCGTCCTGGCAGAGTCGCTGGGCAGCGTCGCTTCCACCGTTTGTATCGACCTGACCATGCAAAGCCCTGTGGGTCTCGAAATCAACGCCAGCCATCTGAGCGCCGGCAGGCAGGGAGAATTTGTGTACGGAACCGTCCGGCCCGTCCGTGTTGGAAGGACTATGCACGTCTGGAACATCGAGATCAACGACGAGCGCGGCAAGCCCGTTTGCCTGAGCCGCCTGACGGTGGCAATCATTGACCGGAAAAGTTAAAACACAAAGGCAGACGCAGACAGGCTGTTCATATTATATGCTCTTTAAGCTATAAATTATGGGAAATCAGAGGTCGAACGGGCAAATAAGCGGGCGCTTGCGGTCGAAAATGCGGGTTGTTTTCTTCAAAAAAACGCTTATTTTTGTATGCTGATAAACTTTTACGCTAACCAAACCTGAGCCTCTATGAAAACCAGCGAATTTCAATCGTTGATCGAAAAAAATACCGCCCTTCTCCAAAATCTGGCTTTTCAACTGACCGGCGACGCCAATAACGCTAAGGACTTGTACCAGGATACCATGCTCAAAATCATTTGCAACGAAGGCAAGTTTGATATCAATACCAATTTTAAGAATTGGAGCCATACGATTATGAAAAACACCCTCATCAATATATATCGGAAAAACGTTCGTCATCCGTTGAACCTGCTGGACGCCAACGAGGCCGAGCGCTGCTATCCTTTACAAAATTCCACGTATAACGAAGGCCTTTCACATTTAAACATGGAATTTTTGTCGCGCGCAATCAATGGGTTGGAAGATAAATTTCGCGCGCCATTCAAACTATACATTGAAGGTATGAAATATGAAGAAATGGCCGACGTGTTGCACGTTCCGGTGGAACGTCTGCGAAGCCTGATCTTCAAAGCCAGGGAATTGCTCCAGGTAAAATTAAAAGAATACAGGTACGAAATAACCGCCTGAATTTATTAGCTTCGCTTATCTCCAGCAATTTTTATTAGCCTGTCATAGAACCCTGTCATAGAACCAAACATTCCTATCCCGATAATCCGGTCGTTCATCTAAAAAAATATGAAAGAGCGTCCCGAGGCGTTATTTTTACAAAAAAAATATAATGAAGCAATTCTTTAAGTTTATGTTCGCTTCCTGCCTGGGCGTTTTTCTGGCCGGATTCGTTTTATTCGTGTTTTTTGCGGGATTAGCGGCGTCCGCAGGCGGCAAGGACGACCTGAAAACCGTTAAATCCAACAGCGTGCTGGTTGTTAATGCAGAAAATGCCATTCCGGAACTCACCGATAATATAGAAGGCCGCTCCCCTTTTAAAAACGAAAAGCATATTGGCCTACAGGATTTAACCGACGCGCTGGCGCGCGCAGCCAACGATTCTAAAATAAAAGGCGTCCTTGTCGATTCAAGGTATTTGCAAATAGGTCCTGCAACGGCGTCCGTTTTGCGCTCCGCGTTGATCGACTTTAAGAAAAGCGGGAAATTCATCGTCGCTTATGCCGACGACTATTCGCAGGACGGATATTATCTGGCGTCTACGGCCGATAAGATCATCGTCAACCCTAACGGCGCGGTCGAATTTAAAGGGATCGCTACGGAAATTCCGTTTTTCAAGGATATGCTGGACAGGCTGGACATAAAAATGCAGGTGTACTATGCGGGGCAATTCAAAAGCGCGACAGAGCCGTTGCGGTACAATCAAATGACGCCCCAAAACAAAATGCAGACCCGCGAGTATATGCAGGGTATTTATAACTCGATGTTATCCGATATTTCGCAGTCGCGCCATATTCCGGTTGCCGAACTCAACCGGATCGCGGACGAGGGCGTCTCGCAGTTTGCCGGAGACGCGATTAAATATCACCTGGCCGATCAGGCAGGTTATTATGACGAGGCGCAAAGCGAACTCAGAAGCAGGCTGAAATTGAAAGACAATGAAAAGATCCCTTCCATTTCGCTGAACGATTATGCTCAAAGTTATACCAAGACCCGCGGCTCGTCGGCGAACAAAATAGCGGTCGTATACGCGGAAGGAACCATCGATATGGAGCAAAACGCAACCGGTAAAGGGGACGCTAAAGACGGCTCGATCGACGGATACCGGTATGCAAAAATCATCCGCGATATCCGGAACGATAAGAGCATAAAAGCGATCGTTTTACGGATCAATTCAGGCGGCGGCAGTTCCATGGCGTCCGATATTATCTGGCGGGAACTGATGCTGGCAAAAGCGGCGGGGAAACCAATCATCGTGTCGATGGGCGATTATGCGGCCTCCGGCGGATATTACATTGCCACGCCCGCCGACCGTATTTTTGCGGAGCCAAATACGCTGACCGGTTCTATCGGCGTATTCAGCATCGTGCCGGGCTTCCAAAAAATGTTCAAAGACAAACTGGGGATCAGTTTTGATACCGTTAAAACCAACGTTTCTTCCGTCGGGGTCAGTACTGTTTTCGACTTGAACGATTCTGAAGCGAAACGTATGCAGGCGCAAACGGACACTATTTACGAGAAATTTTTAAACCGCGTGGCGGTTAGCCGGCACAAAACGCGCGACGAGGTAAATGCCATTGCGCAAGGCCGGATATGGACGGGGACAAAAGGTAAAGAGATTGGGCTGGTAGACGATATCGGCGGATTGAGCGACGCTATTAAAGCGGCGGCACAGATGGCAAAATTGGGCGACTTCCGCGTTTCCGAATATCCAAAACTACAGGAGCCTTTACAAAAATTCATTGCGCAGTGGATGGGCGACCAAAGCGGCGACCAGGTTAAAAATGTCGCGATCAGTAAAGAACTAGGGTCTTTTTATCCTTTATACGAACAGATCAAACAAATACAGACCATGAAGGGGCCGCAGATGCGGACGCCTTTAATGACGCCGTTTAAATAGCGGAAGTATAAAAAGGTAATAATGGAGATGATCACCGAGTCCGATTCTTTATACGACCGTCTCGAAGACAGGAGCGTCGGCGAACTGCTGAAGCTAATCAACAAAGAAGATCAAAAAATAGCTTTTGCAGTGGAAAAGGCTTTGCCGCAGATCGAAAAGTTGGTAGAAGCGGCGGCGCTTAAAATGGCGGAAGGCGGCAGGCTGTTTTATATCGGCGCCGGAACCAGCGGGAGGTTAGGCGTATTGGACGCCTCCGAGATACCCCCTACTTTTGGCGCCCCGCCCGACTGGGTGGTCGGTTTGATCGCCGGAGGAGACTACGCCCTCAGAAACCCGATAGAATTTGCGGAAGACGACCCGGAACAGGCCTGGAAAGATCTCGCGCTCTATAAAATTGGCCCGGAAGACGTCCTGATCGGAATCGCCGCTTCCGGGACGACGCCCTACGTGGCCGGCGGCCTGAAAAAAGCGGGAAGCGAAGGAATTACGACCGGATGTATCGTTTGCAATGCAGGGTCGCCTGTTGCCGCCAACGCCGCCTATCCCGTTGAAATTATTACCGGCCCGGAGTTTGTGACCGGCAGCACTCGAATGAAAGCGGGTACCGCTACTAAATTAGCCCTCAACATGATTTCAACGAGCCTGATGATCCGGCTGGGCAGGGTCAAAGGGAATAAAATGGTCGATATGCAGCTCAGCAATCAGAAGTTGATCCAGCGGGGCGTCCGGATGCTAACCTCCGACCTGGGTATTGATGAAAACGCTGCGGCTGCAATGCTCAGAAAATTTGGTTCAGTCAGAAAAGTGATGGAACAGTTTGCATAGGGCAAATAGTTATGAGTTATGAGTTATGAGTTATTGTTCGACCGATAAAATACACCGGGTTTCAGGTATTATTAAAAAACTAATCGTAAAACTGACTATAAAAATTAACCAATCATGTCGCTGAATGTAATTATTGTAGACGATGAACCGTTGGCGCTTGACGTATTGGAAACTTACATCGCCCGGACGCCAGAGTTGCGCTTGCTTAAAAGATGCGAGAACGCTTTCGAGGCCAATGAGGCGCTTCGACAGTACGAAATAGATCTGATGTTCCTCGATATTCAAATGCCGCAAATGAGCGGGGTGGATTTTTTGAAAACGCTGACGAAGCCGCCGATGGTCATTTTCACGACCGCTTTCTCTACCTATGCCGTCGAAAGTTTTGAACTCAACGTACTGGATTTTTTATTGAAGCCCATTCCGGTTGACCGGTTTATGAAAGCGGTCAATAAAGCCGTCGAGCGTAAATCTAAAGAAAGCAATACCGGCGAAGCCGAAAGCGACGCAGAATATATATTTGTTAAATCCGATAAGAAGCTGGTGCGCGTCAAATTTTCGGAAATACTGTATGTGGAAGGATTAAAAGATTACGTCATTATCCGCACCGAGACAGGCAGGGTCATTTCCCTGCAAACCATGAAAAGCCTGGAAGATAAACTGGGGCTGGCCAAATTCGTCCGTATCCATCGTTCGTATATTGTGGCGATGGATAAAATCCAGGCAATCGTTGGTAACATGGTAGAAGTCATGGAAAAAGGCCTACCCAAACATTTACCGATCGGTAAAAACTATCGGGACGAGCTTTTGGAACTGATCGATAAACACAAGTTGTAATTTAGCTCAAAATTTTCTTTAGGTTTTCAAAACTAGTCGTGATGCTGGCGATGGCGTCGGCGGGCATATCATGCTCGACGAAGAAATGTTTCATGCCGGCGAGCTGCGCGTTAGCGAAAATAGTTTTAAAGTCAACTACGCCGGTTCCTACCGGCGCCGGGCCGGTGCGGGTTTTATCAAGGTCTTTGACGTGCCACAGATGGTAGCGTCCCGGACTTTTTTTGAAAAGATCGACCGGATCGACGCCCGCTTTGACGGCCCAACAAAGATCAAGTTCCATTTTTAAGGCGTCTGCATTGGTTTCAGATAAAAGCAGATCGTACGGGATTTTTCCGTCAACGGCTTTAAATTCTGCGTCGTGGTTGTGGTAGGCCATAAGGAGGCCGGCTTTTTTAGCCGCTTCGGACGAT
>JBBRMZ010000141.1:0-12408 GCA_038230555.1 Chitinophagales bacterium | reverse complement strand
CCTGCGACGGACTTGCAGACCTTTGCTCCGGGCGTCTATTCGGCAAAAGTTTTTACTTCGGACGGCTGCGCAGTCGTTTCAGATACCCTGACCATTTTCCAAAATACGACGACCGCAATTACCGCTTTAGATACTGTATTCTGTACTAAAGACGCATCGGTTAAGCTTTCTGCAACGCCTTCAGGCGGTGCTTTTTTAGTGGACGGCGTTTCTTCTACCCGCTTCGATCCCGCTACGCTAAGCGCTGGTTCGCATGAAGTTCGGTATTCTGCCGTGGACGTCCACCAATGCGCGGGATCAGCCGTACAATCTGTCTCCGTTAAAACGACTCCCGCCTTTTCGTTAACCGCAACTCCGTCCGCTTCTTTTTGCGCAGGTGGAAACGCAACGCTGATCGGATCGGCGCCGGGAAAATATGTATGGTCGAACGGTCAGTCTGCGTCTGCTATTGTCGTTACTTCTACAGGAAAATATGCCGTTTCTTTCACCGCTGAAAACGGATGTACGGCAAGGGATTCGCAAACCATACAGGTTTTTCCCTCCCCTGTCGCTACTATTTTAGGACCCTCTACATTCTGCAAAGGCGATCAGCTTCATTTACAGGCGACAGGCGGCGTCTCCTATAAATGGTCCTCCGGCGATACGACCGACTACATCGCACGTTCAACTGGAGGCGATTTTAGCGTTTTGGTTACTGATTCTAATAATTGCCATGCGCTCATCGCGAAAACCATTACCGCCGCCCCGCCCATCACAGCGGCGATAGCCCCCCTCGGCGACGTCTGTCAGGACGTCCCTTATCAACTTCGGGCTGCGGGAGGAACGTTATATAAATGGTCGACCGGGGAAGCGGCTTCGTCGATTTTCCGGTCCGGTCCTGGAAGTTATTCGGTTACCGTTATGGATGAGTTTGGCTGTAAAGATTCGACCAAACTAACGGTAGCCCCAAAACCGAAACCTTCCATCTCGATTGGCGGACCGGATAATATTTGTGCCGGTTCTGGAATTTTGACGGTTTCCGGCGGCGGCGACCACATTAAATGGTCGACCGGAGAAGAATTGCCGTTGATCGTCGTTAGTATACCCGGTACTTATTCTGTTACCGTTACCAAAGACGATTGCTCCGCTACGGTTTCCAAAACTATTCTTGCTCCAGCCCCGCCCGTCGCTATTATAAAAGAATTATATAAAGGAATTTGCCAGGGCGATACTTCCAGCCTGCTCGCGAGCGGCGGATTGCATTATTTGTGGTCGACCGGCGATACGACCGCCACAATTAAAATTACCGACGGCGGAGTATTTAAAGCGACCGTTACCGACGCCAACGGTTGCAGCAGTTCAACTGCTCATTCGCTTTCTGTTTTACCGCGCCCCGTTTCTTCGATCCCGGCCGGAATCTACTATATTTGTCCCTCCGACGGGCAAACGTCGCTGAAAGTGAACGGCGGCTATAAATATGTATGGTCGACAGGAGATAGTTCTTCGACTATCATAGCAAAAAAAGAAGGCGCTTATTCGGCGACCATTACCGGAACCGGGGGGTGTACCGCAACCCTAACCTACTCCGTAAAAAAAGATTCCGGCGTCGCCGTTAACTGGGCCGCTAAAGTGATATATAATAAGGTAAACTTTATTAATCAGACCCGGCAGGTCGCCTCTTTTTTATGGAACTTGGGCGACTCCGCTATGACTGCCGCTTCTGACAGCGCGCTGTCTTTCTATTATCCTAAAATCGGTAAATACACCGCAAAACTAACTGGCGTTAGCGCCGGAGGTTGCAAAGACTCGCTAACGAGAATCATTTCCATCGACAGTTTATTAATCGGTGGGCCGGACGTATGGCCCGGCGACGCCAACGCCGACGGTATAGTCAACCACATTGATCTGCTTTCGATTGGTTTAGCTTATGGTTCGGCAGGGCCTTCGCGCGATTCCCTCCAACGCGACGCCCGATGGTACGGGCATCTTACAGATCCCTGGGGCGTCCATAATCCCGACGGGATCGATCATTTACATGCAGACTCGGACGGCAACGGCATAATCGATCTGAACGATGTTGGGGCTATATTACAAAATTGGAATTTGACCCATCAGTTGCGTCCCGTAGATCAGCCTGTAGCCGTCCGGTCTACCACCCCTCCCCTGTTTGTTCAGCCGGCAAGTTTATCACCCGGAGCCAACGCGCAAATTCCTATTATTTTTGGAGATTCCATTAATACGGTCAACGAAGTATTTGGATTGGCGTTCAGCGTTCATTACGATAAAAATCTGGTTAGTCCCGGAAGCGTTTACCTGACTTTTGATAATTCCTGGTTAGCTCTAAATAATCCCCTCTCCGTATACAAAGATTTTCCCGCCGACGGGCGGATTGACGTCGCCCTATGCCGCGACGACCGGCAAAACACCGGAGGCGCGGGCCAGATTGCTCAATTGCATTTCAGGGTAAAATCCACCGCCCGGAATACGGATTCGTTATTTACGTTTAAAATTGACGCGCCAACCGTCATTGACGCCAGTCAGCGCTATTTAACGGTTTCGACGCCCGCAACCCAGGCGTTTTTAACGGCCACCGCTATAGTGGAACCGGACATATCCGATCAAATGTCGGTTTTCCCAAATCCAGCTTCCACAGAATGGCGCGTCGTCAACGCCGGCGGATTCGTAATAAGAAAAATTGAACTATTCGACGTGTTGGGTAGAAAAATAGAAACGTTTAGTCCGGGCGCGTACGAGACTGTAATCCCAGCTCAAACACTGAATGGCGGCCAATACATTTTAACCGTTAAAACCGATCAGGGCGTCGCCGTTAAAAAGTTGTTGAAACGATAACTAATTACAGTGATAAAATAGAAGAAAAGTTGAAAGTCGGATATATTTGCAGGAAGTAAGCGAAAACTCTCAGCGAAAATTATCTATGGATTTGAAACTTCAGCATTTACAACAGAAAAAAGAGGAGTCAAAATTAGGCGGCGGTCAACCGAGAATCGACGCCCAGCATAAAAAAGGAAAACTAACCGCCCGTGAACGAATCCATTTTTTCCTCGACGCGGATACGTTTGAAGAGATTGGGGCGCTGGTTACGCACCGGAGCGTGGATTTCGGAATCGAAAACGAACAATATTATGGGGATGGGGTTATTACCGGCTACGGTTTGGTAAGTTCCAGGTTGGTTTATGTTTTTGCGCAGGATTTTACTGTCTTTGGAGGCTCGCTTTCGGAGACTCACGCGGAAAAGATCTGCAAAATCATGGACCTGGCTATGAAAGCCGGCGCGCCCTGTATCGGATTAAACGATTCGGGCGGAGCGCGAATCCAGGAAGGCGTTAATTCTTTGGGCGGTTATGCCGATATATTCTACCGCAACGTGTTGGCGTCCGGCGTTATACCGCAGATCTCGGCTATTATGGGTCCGTGCGCGGGCGGAGCGGTTTATTCTCCCGCTATGACAGATTTTATCATCATGGTGGAAAACACTTCCTATATGTTTGTTACCGGGCCGAATGTGGTAAAAACCGTGACCAACGAGGAGGTTAGTTCAGAAGAATTGGGCGGGGCGATGACGCACGCGACCAAGTCCGGGGTAACGCACCTGACGGCGGCCAACGATTTGGATTGTCTGGAAAAGGTAAAAAAATTATTGAGTTATCTGCCGCAAAACTGCGAAGAGCGCGCGCCGGTTTTATCTTTTGACTCCGGAGACGAATACCGTGAAGATTTGATTCATATTATTCCCGCCAGCGCGAACCAGCCTTATGATATGCGGGAAATTATTCAAGGAGTTTGCGACGCCGGCTCTTTTTTTGAAATCCATGAATATTATGCGGAAAATATCGTCGTCGGGTTTGCGCGACTGGCGGGCAGGTCGATTGGGATTGTCGCTAATCAGCCGCTTTCGCTGGCGGGCGTCTTGGATGTGGAAAGCGCTAAAAAAGCGGCGCGATTTGTCCGTTGTTGCGACTCTTTTAATATTCCATTGCTGGTGTTGGTGGATGTTCCGGGGTTTTTACCGGGGACCGACCAGGAGTGGCGCGGTATCATTACGAACGGCGCAAAATTATTGTACGCTTTCAGCGAAGCGACTGTTCCGCGCGTCACATTGATTACCCGGAAAGCGTACGGAGGGGCCTACGACGTAATGAATTCCAAACACATTGGCGCCGACCTGAATTATGCGTGGCCTTCCGCAGAGATTGCCGTCATGGGCGCGAAGGGCGCTTCGGAGATTATTTTTAAAAATGAAATCTCCAAAGCGGATGATCCGACCGCCAAATTAACGGAAAAGGAAGCGGAATATGCGGAAAAATTTGCCAATCCTTATCGCGCCGCCAGCCGCGGGTTTATCGACGAGGTGATCCATCCGCGCGACAGCCGACGAAAACTGATTAAAGCGTACGCCATGCTGGAAAATAAAGTCGTCCAGCAGCCGAGAAAAAAACATGGAAATATTCCGTTGTAATTAGCTATTAGCTATTAGCTGTAATAAATTATAAAGTTGTATATCCGGGGTTTATTGAAAAATTAAGTTATTATTGCGAACAATGTGTTAAGACTAGCAATAGCGGATAAACCCGGTCTGCCTTTTTGGATATCCAACTGTAAACCATTTTGTATGAGGCGTTTTTGAGGACTCTTTTAGTTTGGCCTCTCCTCAAACTGACTGACGTCCGTGGGGACGGTCAGACCTGACTCATGTATGCACCATATACGGCTTATGTACGGCTTATATACGGCTTATATGCGACTCGGGGGTTGACGGACAACAAATGGCTGCCAAGGATAAAGGGACGTCGGGGCCGGGGTTCTCAAGATAAAAGGAACTGCGCGCCTGTTACATTCGCATACGATTTTCGAGGCTATCGTCCCGGAGCCCTTTTTGGACTTTTTCAACCCATTATTCGCATGATTAGGTAAAAATGGCTTAAAATTATGTAAATAACATGTTTTAAAACTATGATCATGAATATAACCTATTTATTTAATACAATTAGCTATTAGACGCCGGTTTTTTGACGCTGAAATCAAACCGAATTAGCTGTTAGCTGATTTGTATGGACGGCAATATATCAATTCGTCGAACGTTTTAAAGAAAAACTTTGCTGCAATGACCGGACGTTTGATTCTATTGTTGATTTTACCCGTTTCTCTTTTTGCTCAAAAAACGCCTGCCAATTTACCCGTTCAAAGCGCCGATCCGGCACGCGGAAATATGCAGGCCAAAGCGCCTTTCGGAATTACGGATCAGGCGTTATTCGAAAAATATATGCCGTTGGTAGCGGGCGTCGGGGTCAGTTCTAAAGAACTGTTGAGCGAACAAAACCTAAAAGCCTATATGATGCCGCCCCGTAAAACCGGCGAAAAAGGATTTTCTTATACCTACACCTTGGCGAGCGCTTTGGAGTTTTACGCCAATATGAACAATAATTATAAGGATAACCTGAGTCCCGACTATATCCGCATTGCGGGCGGCGGAACGACGATGGAAGAAGGGTTACTCTTTTTGGCCAACAACGGGACTGTCAGCGCGGCGGCTATGCCTTACGACGCGCCGTCTGTTACGCCCGCCGTTTATTCGGCGCCTAAATACCGGATTAAGAATTACCTGAAATTATTCCAGCCTACGACGCGGGGGTTGCAAAAAATATACGAACTCCGCAAAGCGATCATGCGCGGCAATCCGGTACTGGTGGAATTGGAAATCACGAACGGGTTCAGGAATCTGACGGCGGCGCGTTTTTGGAAACCGGAGGAGGGGGACAAAACGCCGGCAGGCAAACATTACCTGGTGGCCGTCGGTTTTGACGAGGAACGTAAAGCGGTGGAGCTGTTGAATAACTGGGGCCGGGAATGGGGCAACAGCGGCTATATCTGGGTCAGTTACGACGATTTTGGCGAGCGCGCGGACGCGGGCTATGTATTAATCCCTCAATAAAGGGCCTAACCTTTTTACTTCTTTTTTCTTCTGCACAGCGGTTCATTTTAAAAAAATAGAGCCGTCCAATCTTCGTCGCCCGACGAAGCGTTTTTCTTTTATCCAGGGGCGTCCCGTAATTTCAATTAAATGATCCTGCCTGCCGGGAATTTCGTTGACGGGATTTTCTTCAAAAATTCATAGCAGCGCGTAGGGGCTGCATTCCCTGAATAAATTAAAATATTTACAGATAAAATAGCTGATCCTTTGACGACGGATTCTAAATATTGTTCTATTTTTGACCGCAATCATCTTTCAGTAGCGCTACAAAAGTTTATTTATGAAATTGATACAGTACGGCGAACCGGGACGCGAGAAATGCGGGGTCTGGGAAAACGGGGAAATTTACAGCGCTGTTGATTATTTCGACGTGTATGACGAATATTTTTTTGAATCGGACGGGATAGAGCAATTAAAAAGTCACTTACAGGCGGGAAATTTACGCATTGCGAATCCACACTCTAAAGACGCGAAAACCGTTAGAATTGGCGCTCCTGTCGGGCGGCCTTCCAAAATAGTTTGTATTGGGTTGAATTATTTGGATCACGCGCTGGAGACCGGTATTCCTGTTCCTGCGGAACCGATCATTTTCCTGAAGGCGACCAGCGCGATGACCGGGCCGTTTGATCGGGTGGTGATCCCTAAAAACAGTTTTAAAACGGATTGGGAGGTTGAGTTAGCGGTGGTCATTGGTAAGAAGGCCAGTTATGTGGAAGAATCGGAGGCCATGAATTATATCGCCGGTTATTGCCTACATAATGACGTCAGCGAACGGGCTTTCCAACTGGAGCGGGGCGGACAGTGGGATAAAGGAAAAGGCTGCGATTCGTTCGCGCCGTTGGGGCCCTGGTTGGTTACGCCGGACGAAATTCCCGATCCCGATAACCTGAACCTGCATCTTTCCGTGAACGGCGAGGTTATGCAAAACAGCAATACCAAACATTTGATCTTTAAGATTCCTTATCTGATCCATTATGTGTCCCAATTTATGACGTTGCTGCCGGGAGACGTGATTTCCACCGGCACGCCGCCGGGGGTGGGTATGGGGATGCATCCGCCGCGTTATCTGAAAAGCGGCGACGTGATGGAATTGTCGATCAATGGGTTGGGGTCGGCGCGGCAGGTTTGTGTGGATAGGTAATTGTCTGAACCGGGATTTTAGGGGGATTTTACAGATTTATGAGATCATATTAACCTGTTATGCGGATTGACGCGCATGTTCATTTTTGGAATTATGACCCCGTTCGCGACGCGTGGATCACTGAGGATATGGGCGTTATAAAGCGGGATTTTCTACCGGAAGACCTTCTGCCGCATTTACAAGAATATAAAATAGACGGGTGCGTTGCCGTGCAGGCGGATCAATCGGAAACGGAAACCTTATTCTTATTAGAATTGGCTCTACAAAATGATTGTATAAAGGGCGTAGTTGGATGGGTTAATTTATTTGAACCGGATCTGTTGGAAGAACGCCTGGATCTTTACTCCAACCATACCCTCTTAAAAGGGTTCCGGCTTATCCTGCAATCGGAAAAACCTGAAGCCTTTAACCATTCCGGGCTCAGAAAAGGAATCCGCCTATTGGAAAAAAGAGGATACACTTACGACGTGCTGGCGTACCCGCGCCATTTGAGGGCCGCCGCTCCCTTGCTGGAATCCTTTGACCGGCAAATATTTGTATTGGATCACCTGGCAAAACCCTATATAAGAAGAGGACTGATCCGGCAATGGGAGAAAGACGTTCGCCGCATTGCCCGGCGCCAAAATACAGTCTGTAAACTATCGGGGTTTTTAACGGAGAGCGACGTAAAAAACTGGAAGGAAGCGGATTTTATTCCCTATTTTGACGCAGTTTTTGACGCCTTTGGCGCGGACCGGATTTTATATGGTTCCGACTGGCCGGTTTGTTTATTGGGGGGAAGTTATGGCGAACAATTGGGCGTTGCAGGAAAATATATTGCCTCTTTTTCCGCCGACGAGCAAAAGAAAATCATGGGACTGAACGCGGTAAAATATTACTCGCTTGCGTAGTCCAATAGTAATTTAGTTCATATTCATCACTCATAATTATCTAAGTTGGACCTGCATCTTCAAAATAAAGTAATTATCGTCACCGGCGGCGCCAAAGGGATCGGTCAGGCCATTGCCGAGACGCTGGCGATGGAAGGCGCGATCGTGGAAATTGTCGGCAGGAATGAAGCCGATAATCAACGCGCCGTCGACGGGATCAAAGCTACCGGCGGTCAGGCGAATCACATTGTGGCAGAACTGACTAAGCCCGAAGAATGCAGGAAAGCGGTAGACCAGGTTCTGGCGCGGCACGGACGCATAGAAGGCCTCGTCAACAACGCGGGCGTTAACGACAGCGTGGGGTTGGAGAATGGAAACTATGAAGCGTTTATGTCTTCCCTTCATAAAAACCTGGTGCATTATTATCTGATGGCGCAATACGCTTTGCCAGCGCTGATGAAATCGACCGGTTCGATCGTCAATATCGGTTCTAAAACCGCCGAAACGGGTCAGGGTGGAACGTCCGCTTACGCCGCCGCAAATGGGGGACGCAACGCGCTGACGCGGGAATGGGCGGTAGAAATGTTAAAATATAAGATCCGCGTCAATGCAGTCATCGTGGCGGAAAGCTGGACGCCGCTATACGAAAAATGGATCGCTACTCTGCCAGATCCTCAGGCGGCCCTACAGAATATAACCGACCGCATTCCGTTGGGCAAACGAATGACGACCTGTCCCGAAATTGCCAATATGGTCGCTTTTTTATTGTCCGACGTTTCGAGCCATACGACCGGACAATTGATCCATGTGGACGGCGGATATGTGCATCTGGACAGAGCAATTTCTTAATTCCAACCAATATGACCAACGCAGACAAAACGAATTACCGCCTACCCTTTATTCTTGTTACCGGTTTATTTTTTATGTGGGGTTTTGCCCATAACCTAAACCCGATCCTGATTCCGCACCTCAAGAAAGCCTGCCAGTTGACGGATTTTCAGTCGGCGCTGATCGACAGTTCATTTTTCCTGGCTTATTTTTTCATGGCGATTCCGGCCGGGATGGCGATGAAAAAGTACGGCTACAAATCGGGCATTCTCATCGGGTTGTTCCTCTTTGCTATCGGCGCGTTTTTATTTATTCCAGCCGCCAATGCACGCGTTTTTATTTATTTCCTGACGGCGCTGTTTGTTATTGCGAGCGGGCTGACTTTTTTAGAGACGGCCGCCAATCCCTATATTTCACAATTAGGCCCGCCGGAAGGCGCCGCGCGGCGGTTGAACTTTGCGCAGTCTTTCAACGGTCTGGCCGCGTCGGTCGCTCCGTTTTTGGGCGGTCTGTTCATCCTTTCCGGAAAGTCTTTGAGTGAAAATGATAAAATAACCATGTCGGCGGATCAATTGTCTGCGTTCCTGAACCATGAGGCTGAAGCGGTCCGCATTCCTTATTTTATTATTGGTCTGGTCGTGCTGGTGGTCGCTTTGCTGGTGTATAAAATCAATTTACCGGAAATCCAGCCCGTCGAAGCGGAAGCGTCGGTTTTCAAAGAAAAGATCGATATCTGGAATTACCCCCATCTGATGTACGGCGTGGTAACCCAATTTTTTTACGTAGGGGCGCAGGTTTGCGTATCGAGTTTTTTTATTCGATATGTGTATAAAAGCGCCGGGATACCCGAAAAACCTGCCGCCATTTGGCTATCTGTCGCATTGTTTGGTTTTATGGCCGGCCGGTTTATTGGAACGGCGCTGATGCGGTATATTGCGGCAAACCGGCTGCTCGCCTTGTATTCTGCGATCAATATTGTTTTGCTGCTGATCGTCGTTTTAATGGGGGGTAAGATTTCGGTCTTCGCTTTAATGGGCGTAGAGTTTTTTATGTCGATCATGTTCCCGACCATTTTTTCTTTGAGCATTCAAAACCTGGGCGAACAGACCAAGCTGGGTTCATCGTTGGTCATTATGTCGATTGTGGGAGGCGCGGTGTTGCCTTTGATGATGGGCAGGCTGTCCGATCTGACGAATATTCAAACGGCTTATATTATTCCGTGCGCTTGCTTTTTGGTTACGTTGTTTTTTGCTTTGAGCGGGCATAAGCTGCGGGCGGCAAAAACAGAGCCGGTAGCGGCGCCTTTTCTCTGATCGGGCATTCACTAAATGAAACATTGATCGCATGAAAAAATATGTCCTTGCCTTGGATTTAATCGACGATCCGGCGCTGATAGAGGAATACGAACAATACCATCAAAAAGTATGGCCGGAAATTTTGGAGAGCATCCGGACGGCTGGTATTACCCGCATGGAAATTTACCGGACGGGAGCGCGGTTATGTATGATCATGGAAACGACCGACGATTTTAGCGTGGAGCGCAAAAGCCTGATGGACGCGGCTAATCCGAAAGTACAGGCCTGGGAAGCGTTGATGTGGAAATTTCAGCAGGCTCTTCCTCATGCCGCCCCGGGCGAGAAATGGATTTTGATGGATAAAATATTCGATGTATAACCATATAAATATGAGTACTTTGCCGCCGGTTCCGCATAGAACGCTCCATCTCCACCCGCAGGATAATGTGCTGGTCGCTTTACAGGACCTAAAAAAAGGGGAAACGGTTTCCTTCCAGGGTACCGACCTGATCCTGGTTGCTGATATCCCTGCAAAGCATAAACTGGCGCTGCGCGCTTTTGAAGCAGGCGAAAGCGTCGTCATGTATGGCGTTCTGGTCGGCAAAGCGGCGCGGCGGATTGAAGCGGGGGGCTTAATTTCGACCGACAACCTGTGCCATGCCGCCTCGGGTTTTGGAGCCCGCACGCGGAGTTATACCTGGACTCCGCCCGACGTCAGCCGTTGGAAAGACGTTTTTTTTGAAGGATACCGGCGTCGGGACGGACAAGTCGGGACGCGCAACTATTGGCTCGTGGTCCCCTTGGTCTTTTGCGAGAACCGGGATATACTGATCCTGAAAGACGCTTTCCTAAAATCCCTGGGGTACGCGCAGCCGGACGTTTACCAGGATCAATTGAAAGAGCTAATCCATTATTACAAACAAAACGGCCATACGGACAGTTTCCAATATCAGGAAAAACCCCTCCCCGCTCCTGCTGAACGCCATTTTCAACACGTGGACGGCGTCAAATTCCTGACACATGAGAGCGGTTGCGGAGGAACGCGGGAGGACTCGAATAATTTATGCGCGCTGATCGCGGGCTATTGTATCCATCCCAACGTAGCGGGAATTACCGTGTTGAGCCTCGGCTGTCAGCACGCGCAAATCGACCTGCTGAAAGAAAAGATCGCCGAAAAAGACCCGCATTTTGAAAAACCCTTGTTCATCTTTGAGCGACAGAAATGGCCGTCCGAATACGAAATGTTGTCGCAAGCCGTCCGGCAAACGTTTGACGGGCTGGTCGGAATCAATCAATTGCGGCGCGAACCGGCTCCTTTGAGCCAACTGACAGTCGGCGTAAAATGTGGGGGGTCGGACGGGTTTTCTGGTATTTCTGCCAATCCCGCAGTTGGTTATGCGGCTGACCTGTTGGTCGCTTTGGGCGGGAAAGTACTGATGGCAGAATTTCCGGAACTCTGCGGGGTCGAGCAAGAACTCATTGACCGTTGCGTCGACGAACCAATTGCTCAGCGATTTGCTTATTTGATGAAGGAATACGCAGCGCGGGCGCATGCGGTCGGTTCCGGCTTCGATATGAATCCTTCGCCCGGCAACATTCGCGACGGACTGATCACGGATGCCATGAAGTCGGCCGGGGCGGCTAAAAAGGGCGGCTCCTCCCCTATCGTCGACGTAGTGGGTTACGGCGGGTATGCGAACAAACCCGGCCTTACACTCGTCTGCACGCCCGGCAACGACGTAGAATCCACCACCGGTATGGCAGGCGCGGGCGCGACGTTGCAACTATTCACTACCGGGCTGGGAACCGCTACCGGGAATCCTATTTCGCCGGTCGTTAAACTATCCACCAACAATACCCTGGCCGAACGCTTAACCGACGTGGTGGATATCAACTGCGGTCCGGTCATCACGGGCGAAAAAACCGTCGAAGCGATGGGCGAAGAAATATTGAATTATATCATTGGTCTGGCTTCCGGGGAATACGATACAAAAGCCATGACCCTCGGGCAGGACGATTTTATTTTCTGGAAACGGGGGGTGTCATTGTAGAAGTTGTCTGAACCGGGATTTTATATAGGATTTTACAGATTTATGAGATGCGTTATGTTGACCATTTTTCTGAACCAGAATAATATGATTTTGATTTCTATTTTTGATATTTACGACTTATGCGAATAATGGGTTAAAAAGCAGAAGTAGGGAATAACAAAAGGGTTTAATTTTGTGGATATCAAACTACAAGATAAACGCCATGAAAGAGATTGAACTCATTCGATTGTATTACTACTTCTGCACATATTATTAT
>JBBRMZ010000140.1:0-12443 GCA_038230555.1 Chitinophagales bacterium | reverse complement strand
TTTCCAACGCCGTTACCGAAGGACTCAATAATTTAATCCGGAGTATCAGAAGAAGCGCTTTTGGTATGCCTAACTTTAAGCATATCCGCCTAAGGGCATTAGCCATATCTTCATAACCATTAAAATTGTCACACAACCATTAATTGCAGTAAAACTAAACGCCTTAAAATCAACTTTCACCTAATAAACAGTTCATCGCTTGTCATTAATCAAATCAATTTCCGGAATCAGAGGAACAATCGGTGGAAAATACGGCTCTAATCTTACCCCGCTTGATATTGTAGAATGTTGCGCCGCTTTCGGCGCGTGGGTCAAGCAGCGCAGCGGCAAAGCTAAGCCAAAAATTATCATTGGCAGAGACGCCCGGATTTCCGGAGAAATGGTTTCATCGCTGGCTTGCGCCGCTTTAGTTTCCGTCGGAGTGGAAGTTATTGATCTGGGTCTTTCAACTACGCCTACGGTGGAGATTGCCGTTGTGGCGGAAGGCGCGGCGGCGGGTATCGTCATAACGGCAAGCCACAACCCAAAAGAATGGAACGCGCTTAAACTTTTAAACGAACGGGGCGAATTTATTTCGGCCTCCGACGGCGAAGAGGTTTTAGCTTTTATTTCAGGCGGCGGGATCGCTTTCTCTGAAGTTGACAAATTGGGGTCTGTCAAAAAAGACGATACCTATATACAAAAACACATTCAACAGGTTTTAAATTTGTCGCTGGTCGACGCGGAAGCCGTCCGGACAAAAGCGTTTAAAGTGATCGTTGATTGCATCAATTCTACCGGAGCAATCAGCGTGGCCCCTTTGCTCGAAGCGCTGGGTTGTAAAGTGACTTTGCTGAACGGGGCGATGACCGGGCAATTTGCGCATAATCCCGAACCGCTGCCGGAAAATCTGAACGAACTTTCCAAAGCCGTACTTTCTCAAAGAGCGGACCTCGGTATAGCGGTAGATCCCGACGTAGACCGTTTGGCGTTTGTTTGCGAAGACGGCGAAATGTTCGGCGAGGAATATACGCTGGTGGCAGTCGCCGATTACGTGCTGCAACACCGGCCTGGCGCGACGGTCTCCAATCTTTCTTCCACGCGCGCTCTAAAAGAAATTACTGAAAAACGGGGCGGACGTTATGAGAGCGCCGCCGTCGGCGAAGTCAACGTAGTAACAAAAATGAAGGAAATCAACGCCGTCATTGGCGGCGAAGGAAACGGCGGCGTCATTCTTCCCGAACTGCATTATGGTCGCGACGCGCTGGCAGGAATCGCTTTATTGCTCACCTCTTTAGCAAAATTCGGGAAACCGGTTTCTTTTCTACGGGAAAAACTGCCTTCTTACGTCATCGTGAAAAAGAAACTTGAACTTCATCCCGATCACCACATCGACGATATGTTGAACCAACTGAGCGAGAAATACAAAAAATACAACGTTAACCGGATCGACGGTCTTAAAATTACTTTCGATTCCGGCGACTGGATCCACATGCGTAAATCTAATACCGAACCAATTATCCGTGTTTACGCCGAAAGCCCTTCCGAAGTCATTTCCAATAACCTCATCCAAAAAGTTAACCAGGATATCTACGAGATCATCAACGCAGAACGAATCAGACTGACGGAATCCTGATATTCTGGCGCCGACGAATGGTAGATCGAACATAAAATAGCCGGAGTTACCCTTCCGGCTTTTGTTTTTTATGGTTTTCGCTTATCTTTGCGCAGGCTGCATGCTCACTTTCCCATCGATCTTTTTATAATCATAGATTTAAGAGTCATAAATATGAGCGTATATTTTGATAACGCCGCAACCACGCCGATGGATCCCGAAGTAATTGAAACAATGACGGATTGTATGCAGCGTTATTTCGGAAACCCCTCTTCCATTCACTCGGAGGGGAGGAAAGCGCGGGCCCTGATCGAAGACGCTCGAAAAAAAATAGCGCGTATCCTGAACGCTTCCATTGGCGAGATTTTTTTTACCTCCGGAGGCACCGAATCAAACAATATGGCGTTGAAGTGCGCCGTGCGCGACTTGGGCGTCCAAAAAATTATTAGTTCCGCTACAGAACATCATTGCGTTTTGCATACGCTCGAAGCGCTGAAAAAGCAGCAAAATATTGAAGCAATATTTCTAAACGTCGATCAAAAAGGGCGGGTCGATCTTCGTCAATTGGAAAACCTGTTACAAGATAAAGGAAAAAAAACGCTCGTTTCGCTGATGCACGCCAACAACGAAATCGGCACTCTGTTACCCCTTGAACAAGTTTCCGGACTTTGCCTTTCTTACGGAGCGCTGTTCCATTCGGATACGGTGCAGACCGTCGGCCACTTTCCAATCGACGTAGCGAAAACTAAAATCAACTTTTTATCGGGCGCGGCCCACAAGTTCCACGGCCCTAAAGGCGTCGGTTTCATTTATATCAACGGAGATTCCATGATCGCGCCTTTTATAGACGGCGGCGCGCAGGAAAGAAATATGCGGGGCGGCACGGAAAACCTTTATGGTATTGCCGGTTTAGCTAAAGCCCTGGAAATGGCGACCGAGCATTCGGACGAACGCAGATCCCGCATTTTAAGGGTAAAAAATTATCTCAGGGACCGGTTACTGGAAACATTCGACGACGTCTGTTTTAACGGAGACGAGCGCAATTCGCTTTATACCGTATTAAGCGCGTCTTTTCCGCCGTCGCCTAAAACGGAAGTTTTGTTGTTCAACCTCGATATTAACGGCGTCTGCGCTTCGGGCGGCAGCGCCTGTAGTTCCGGCGCGGAACAGGGATCCCATGTTTTAAAGGCTGTCGGAGCCGATCCCGAACGTAAAACCGTCCGCTTTTCTTTTTCCCATTATAATACGATGGAAGAGGCAGACTACGTAGTGGAAAAACTGAAAACCATTTTGCCGGTAAAAGAATTAGCGCATTGACGACCGTTCTGTATGAAGATAGAATGCTGGGTCGTCGGAAAAACCGACGCCGATTATTTAAAAACCGGTCTTTCCGTCTACGAAAAGAGACTAATCCATTATACTTCTTTTGATTGGATCGTTTTGCCGGAGATAAAAAATGCGGGCGCTTTAGATAAGGAAGTTTTGAAACAAAAAGAAGGCGAAGCGGCGTTCCAAAAACTGAACAAAGAGGATTTTTTAGTTTTGTTGGACGAAAAGGGCAAAACGTTTACTTCCTTAACTTTTGCAAAATTCATAGAAGCTAAACAATCCCTCGGCGGTTTAAAAAAAATGATTTTCTTTATCGGCGGCGCATACGGTTTTTCGGACGCCGTCCGGCAAAGGGCAGATTTCCAATTATCGCTCTCTGAACTGACTTTCTCGCATCAGTTGATCCGTCTTATTTTTTTAGAGCAATTGTACAGGGCTTTTACCATCATACGCGGCGAGAAATATCACAACGAGTAGAATATGAACCGCCATTCTTCATTTTAATTCATCATCCATTTTATGTCAGTTACCTTAATCATTATAGTAGTTACAAGCTTAATTTCTATTTACGCATTTAGCGACGCTAATTTTTTTGAAAAATGGAAACACAATCCCTATATAGAAGATAAAAACCGCCAGTATTACCGCCTCCTAACGTCCGGTTTTTTACACGGCGGCTGGCCGCACTTGATCATTAACATGATCGTGCTATATAGTTTCGGAAGTTATGTCGAATCTAAATTTACGGAAATCTTTGGGCCAGGCCAGGGCGAACTCTTATTACTGCTTCTTTATGTCAGCGCCATCATCGTCGCCGATCTGCCTACGTTGCGCAAATATAAAGACGCTCCCGGTTTTTCCAGCGTCGGCGCTTCAGGCGCGGTTTCTGCTTTGTTGTTTGCCTGTATCCTTTTTAATCCCTGGGCAAGTTTTGAGCTATATTTTGCCATACCAATCCGGGCCATCGTTTTTGGCGTTTTATACTTGGTCTACTCTCAATGGGCAAGCCGAAATCAACACGATAATACCGACCATGAAGCCCACTTTTACGGCGCCGTTTACGGAGTCCTTTTTACCGTCGCTTTAGGTTCCAATATTTTTACCGACTTCGTCAACATGCTGGTTCACGAATCTCCCTGGTGGTAATTTTATAATACCTTATTTATCAATAGTTTAAATGCTAATAGCTAACGGCTAATAGCTAACAGCTACTTATCTGTGATCACCGACCGACTACCAGGCAGAAATATTTTTATTGAAGACCAGGAATTCCTGTATTTCAGCGGAACTTCTTATTTGGGCATAGGAAGGCAACCTTTGTTTGAATTGGCGCTGCGGGAAGGCATGAACCGTTACGGGACTGGTTTTTCTGCTTCCAGGCTTAATAATCTTCAATTAGATATTTACGCAAAGGCGGAAGCTCATCTTGCCGAATGGACGGGAGCCGAAGCGGCGGTAACGGTTTCTTCCGGAATGTTGGCCGGGCAATTAGCGGCAAAATATTTATCCGGTCGCTCGTTTTTGTACGCCCCCGGCGCTCATCCGGCAATATGGAGTGAACCGCCTACAAAGAATACTGCCGCCTATCTCAATTTTAACGATTGGGCAAACGGGCTAAATAATCTTATACCTCAAGGGAAAAGCGTAGCGATTGCCTTCAACGCCGTCGATCCGCTTTATTGCGAGCCTTATTATTTTGACTGGATTTCAGCGCTGCCCGACGATTCGGACGTCGTTTTGTTCGCCGACGACTCTCACGGCCTCGGCATAACCGGCGAAGCTGGATCGGGCATTTTTAGAGCGCTTCGGGAAAAGATTGCAAACCGGCCAAATATTAAGCTAATCGTCGTAGGTTCGCTCGCTAAAGCGCTGGGGATACCCGGCGGGGCGATCTTTAGCGACCGGGAAACCATCCAGGGGATCGTTAAAAGCCCGTTCTTTGGGGGGGCTACGCCTGTCATTCCGGCTTATTTATATGCGCTGCTACAAACTACATCGTTATATGAAACAGCGCGGCGCAGTCTGCAAAAAAATATCCGGCATTTCTCGGACGGCTTAGGAATAAATCCGGGCTTTACATACCTGGACAATTATCCCGTTTTCTATACTGCAAATAATGCCCTATATGACCGCCTTTTGGAAAAAGGGGTTTTTATTTCTCATTTCCCCTACCCTACCCCCTCTTCCAAACCTATTAGCCGGATCATTATTAGCGCCTTGCATACGCCGTTTGATATAGCGAAATTACTGGAAATTTTGAATTAAGCTATTGATAATTAATGAGATAAAAATAATTACTCATAACTATTTAAGCGATTAGTCTTTTCAATTTACTTCCCCCGATGGGCGTTAACCACTGGTTTTTAAAATCGCCCCGGTTGGATACAAGGTTATTAAAAAACAGGGTCTGATCGTCAATATTCCCCGTTTGATATAACCGTTTGAGTTCTTCCACAGAAGCGGTTTTAATCTCCTGCCCGGATTGATAGGCAAAATTCATCCGGTTAAACAAGGAAGAATGAAAGTCGCGCTCCAATTCCTCCATAAAATGCACCGATTTATCAATAGAGCAGCCGCTCGCTCCGGCTCGGTTCTCATCCACGGTTATTACAATAAAACGGTTATGCATTACTTCGCCGCGCGCAAACAATTGTTGGTTGTGAGCGGTCCATGATTTTGTAAAATCGTCCAGCCGCGTCTGAATATCTTTTGATTCAGAGTCAGAAAAAAGCCTGTCGCTCTGATATATCCAAACGCGGCTGTTATCGGGAAATACATGCATATTTTAAAAAAATGTGGTATAATTTATTAGTAATCAATAAATTATATAAGCTAATGGCTATTTAAATAGATTATCATAATTATTCTGATCGGAAGTTGAACGCGGAAGCGGAACGCTTTCCTGAGCGACGACGTCTTTGTTCGTGTTAGGCATTAAGAGGCTGCTTTTTTGCTCCCACTCTTCGAGCATTTTCAGCCCATCATCTTCAAATACCCCATTTTGCAGGTCAATGGATTTCATAAAATTGGAAGACATATCCATAAACCGTTCCATTTCGCCGACTTTATTAGCCACGTCGGTGTTGATATTATCCATGGCCATGTCGAACATAGCGCGTTGATCCGGATCGCCGGAAAGGATGCTCATCGCAGATTTCATAGCGGAATGAGAGGTGCGGATCGCTTTTCGCTCCTGCTCTTTTACATTGACCTGGTCTTTCGTATCTTCCAGCAGGATCGCTGAATTGTCGTACATTTTGGACAGCACTTTTTTCAGCAGTTCCATTTTCTTAAAAAGGACGTCGTATTTTTCATTGCTATCTTTCAGACGGGCCGCTTTACGCGTCTGAAGTAATACCTGGTCGTCGACGCCTTGCTTTTTGGCCTGTTCGGCGAGTTTCATACTGCTTTCAATATCTTTATTGTTGCCGTCCATGAGCGCCCGCATTTTACTCATTTGGCCTTGTAAAACGCCAATTTGTTTGCTCATATTTCCGAGGTTCGATTCCAGCTTTTCCACGTAAGTTTTCAGGATACCGATCGGATCAATCTCTACGAACATACCGGTAAGCGCGCGCATGACCGATTTATACATGTACCAGATCAGGTTTCTCATCCGGGGATCGATGATGATGTAGACCAGCGCCGCTAAGGCCGCTACCATTGCAACCAAATACAAGGTATTTTGGGCGATAGAAATAAGGAACGGTAAAAATTTGTACAACAGGTATGCGCCGCCCGCCACGAGCGCCGCCATAAAAATTCCTCCGGTGACGCCTTCGGGCTTTTGCCAAAAGGATTTCGGTTGGTAGGTTGGTTGAGTGGGAAGCATGTTAGCCATAAAGCGCTTATTTTTTAATGATTAGTTAGTTTGCTATGAAAACCTAAAAACAAGTAAAAGGTATATTTTAGTTCTTGAAAATAAAATTTGGAACTCAACGGCGCATATTCGACGACCAAAGTGTATTTTTAATGGATTAATTTAAAAATACCGCTTTATGATCGGGATCCTGAATTTGCACGTCAATGTCTTCTTTTAAGGTTGTGGCCAGAGATAAACCTACGTAATCGGGCGCAATGGGAAAAGATTTATGTTTCCGGTCCACCAGCACCGCCACTTCAATTTTTTTAGGTAGGGTTTTCATTAAGGGTTTTAACGCGTAAAAAATGGTTCTACCCGTATTTGCCACGTCGTCTACGACAATAATAACTTTATTGGTTAAACTTTCAAAAGGCATTTCTAAATGCGTTTCATATTCGAGCGGTTTTGCCGGATTTAAACGGATCCGGGTAACGGTGATCGGTATAGACGAGCGAAGCAATAATTCGTTCATTAGCAACCGTGCAAATTGCAGCCCGTTGTTATTAACGCCCGCAAGTATGATCTCCGGTTCGGAAAAATTATGCTCTAATATTTCGATCGTCAGCCGCTTTATTTTCTGATTGATCTGCTTTTCGTTCAGTATTTGCATAATATTATATCCGGAGCCAATTAAGAAAACCAGCGCTATTATATTTGAAGGTTTATTGCTAATGGAAACTCCCGTATCACAAATTTACATGAAATTGTTTATTGCGGGAACTTTATAGATAAAATGTTCGGTAAAATTTAAGACTTTTCTATCGTTTATTTTCCCCAATCCGGCGCCAATAGCCGCCGGGCTTTACCTCCAAACAAAATTTAACTACCTTTGCAGCGCTATGCGACGAACGCCGGCAAAAAATCTTATTCGTAGTGAGATCTGAAAAAACAAACGCTAAAGCTTTTCAAAAAATAGGCGTATTAGGAGGGGGCCAATTGGGTAAAATGCTTTGTCTCGCAGCCGCCAACTGGGATTTGGACATACACATCCTCGATCCTAATCCTCAATGTTCCGCCCGGCCTTATTGCACTGTTTATACAGAAGGCGACTTCAATGATTTCCAAACGGTTTTAGCCTTTGGCAGAAAGGTCGACGTCGTGACCATTGAAATTGAGCACGTCAGCGTGGAAGCGTTGCAACAACTCAAAAAAGAAGGCAAATGCATTTATCCCGACGCCGACGCCCTTGTTCAGATCAAAGATAAAGGGTTGCAAAAATTATTTTACCAAAAAAATAAGTTCCCTACCGCTCCTTTTTTTCTGGCGGCTAACCGGTGGGAATTAGAAAGTCTGGTCAGGGACGGAGTGATCAAATTCCCGTTTGTCTGGAAATCCAGGAAAGGCGGGTATGACGGGAAAGGGGTAAAAATCGTCGCCGATGCCCGCCAAATGAAAGAGTTGAGCGATCTACCCTGCTTAATTGAAGAAAAAATAAATTTCGATAAAGAAATAGCCGTGATTGTGGGCCGCAATCCGGACAACGAAAAAATCGCCTACGATCCGGTAGAAATGTTCTTCGACGAAAAAGCCAACCTGTTAAGTTATCAGATCTGCCCGGCGCGTATTGAACCCGCCATTGCGAAAAAAGCCGTCGAACTTGCGCTTAGCGTGATCGAACAGCTCGATATGTGCGGATTGCTGGCTGTCGAAATGTTTGTCGACCATTCGGGCGGATTGTTAATCAACGAAGTGGCTCCCCGCCCCCATAATAGCGGCCATCACTCAATAGAAGCCTGCGAAACTTCTCAATTTGAACAACACCTTCGCTGCATTTTGAATTTGCCCTTAGGCTCAACGTCCCTAAAATCGCCTTCCGTACTCCTGAATCTGTTGGGCGAGGCCGGGTATTCCGGCGTCCCCTATTATGAAGGTTGGGAAGACTGCCTGAAAACGGTAGGCGCCCATATTCATCTGTACGGAAAAAAAACAACCCAACCTTACCGGAAAATGGGCCACATCACTATTGAAGATCAAAACCTGGATAACGCTTTGGCAAAAGCGAACAACATCAGATCGACGCTAAAGGTTATTTCTTTATAAAAATTATTGCTGATGCTGCGATTGGTTCATTTTTTTACCCTACACCCTGTATTTAAAGATCAAATTCAAAAAATCAACGTATATAAAACCGATAATCTATTAATTACAACGGCTGAAGGCTCTTGGCTGAAAGCAGATACCTTACGAAATAAGAGATGAAAATATTCAGCGTCAGCATTGTTATGGGATCCGACTCCGATCTCCCCGTTATGAAAGAAGCGGCAAAAATATTAGAACAATTAGAAGTTCCTTTTGAAATCACCTTTATCTCGGCGCACCGGACGCCGGACAGGCTGTTCGCTTTCGCAAAAGAAGCGCATACCCGCGGAATAAAAGTCATCATTGCCGGAGCCGGCGGCGCGGCGCACCTCCCGGGCATGATCGCTTCCCTGACGCCCCTGCCCGTAATCGGCGTCCCGGTAAAATCCTCCAATTCGCTGGACGGTTGGGACAGCATATTATCGATCCTGCAAATGCCCAATGGAATCCCCGTCGCTACCGTGGCGCTCAACGCAGCCAAGAACGCCGGCATTCTAGCCTGCCAAATCTTAGGCGCGTCCGATAAAGTGATCCAGGACCGCATCATCAACCTGAAAACCGAAATGGCCGACGAATTAGCACGAAAATACCAACTACTCCATAAAATAGGGTACGAAAATTACGGCAAAGACCTCTAAACCCGTACATTTGCCAAATTTTAAAAACCTTCGGCAAAGTTAAAATACATACGTCCGTTTAATACAGCGTAGCCTCATGATCCATCCTTTACCATTTTACATTTACAATTTACAATTAAAAACACATGGTTGTCGGAGTACCAAAAGAAATTAAAAGCAGCGAAAACCGCGTCGCTTTAACGCCTGCGGGCGCTTTAGAACTGTCGCGCAAAGGGCATACCGTGAACGTGCAGGCGTCCGCCGGAGAGGGCAGCGGTTTTGCCGACCACGAATATGAAGCCGCAGGCGCCCGTATTTTACCGACCATAGAATCGGTCTACGAAAGCGCGGAGATGATCCTTAAAGTAAAAGAGCCGATCGAAAGCGAATATAATTTAATTAAACCGCATCAGTTGTTGTTCACTTACTTCCATTTCGCTTCCTACGAACCGCTGACCCGCGCGATGATCGGGCGAAAAGCGATCTGTCTCGCTTACGAAACCGTCGAATCGCCGGATCGCTCTCTCCCGCTGCTCGTCCCCATGTCCGAAGTAGCAGGAAGGATGGCCATCCAGGAAGGCGCAAAATACCTCGAAAAACCCATTAAAGGAAGAGGCGTGTTGCTGGGCGGCGTTCCCGGCGTCGAACCCGGAAAAGTATTGATCCTCGGCGGCGGCGTGGTGGGCCTGCAGGCCGCAAAAATGGCCGCCGGATTGGGGGCGCAGGTGACGCTGTTGGATATTAACCTCAATCGCCTTAGATACTTGGCGGATGTTCTACCCGCTAACGTGGTGACCCTTTTTTCCAATGAATATAATATTCGCCGGCTGATTGGTTCCCAGGACCTTATTGTCGGCGCCGTTTTGATACCGGGCGCAAAAGCGCCCCACCTCATCACCCGCGAAATGCTTAAAATGATGCGCCCCGGCACTGTTTTGGTAGACGTCGCCGTCGACCAGGGCGGCTGCATCGAAACCTGCACGCCTACCACCCACGAGAATCCGACTTATATCATTGACGACGTCGTCCATTACTGCGTGGCGAATATGCCGGGCGCGGTGCCGTACACTTCTACCCTGGCGCTCACCAACGCAACCTTGCCTTACGCGTTGCTATTGGCTAATAAAGGTTGGAAAACGGCCTGCCGGGAACGGCTGGACCTAAAACTGGGTTTAAATATCATAGAAGGTCATGTAGTGTACAAAGGCGTCGCCGACGCTTTTAATTTGCCGCTTCATAACGTGGATCAGTTTTTAGCATAGCGATAGAAAACCCGGAAAAGGGATGTGTTTTTATTTTTTGCAAAAAAATAAAAACACATCCCACCCCTTCCCCCCGCATGAATCGCGGAGAGGTGGTCGCTCAAATTTTCATAACACCCGATCTGTCAGGAAATTAAAAGTTAACAGCTACCTATGAACACTATCCTTCACGAACCAGCCGTCGCCTCGCTGTCAGAAGAACTGATCCGCCTGGAAAAAAAATACGGCGCCCATAATTACCACCCGCTTCCGGTGGTCCTGTCCCGCGGCGAAGGCGTCTACGTTTGGGATGTCGAGGGGAAAAGATATTACGATTTTCTTTCGGCGTATTCCGCCGTTAACCAGGGCCATTGCCACCCGCGCATTATCCGCGCGCTGACAGAACAGGCCCAAAAACTGACGCTGACCTCCCGCGCGTTCCACAACGACGTGCTGGGTAAATTTGAAGCGTTTATTACCGGTTTTTTCGGGTACGATAAAGTATTGCCCATGAACACGGGCGTCGAAGGGTGCGAGACCGCCCTCAAACTTTGCCGCAAATGGGGATACGAAGTGAAAGGAATCGAAGACAATAAAGCGGAGATCATTTTCGTCGCCGGTAATTTCTGGGGTAGAACAATGGCCGCCATTTCCGCTTCCACCGACCCGGTCAGCCGTAAAAACTTTGGCCCTTTTCTGACAGGCTATACTATCATTCCCTATAACGACCTGCCAGCCCTCGCTAAAGCGCTGGAAAATCCAAACGTTGCCGGATTTATGGTCGAACCCATCCAGGGCGAAGCGGGCGTAGTAGTTCCCGACGCGGACTATCTAGCAAAAGCCTTCGCGCTCTGCAAAAAAAACAACGTCCTGTTCATCGCCGACGAAGTGCAGACCGGCCTGTGCCGCACCGGCAAAATGCTTTGCTGCGACCATTCCGGTTTTAAACCCGATATCCTCATTCTGGGCAAAGCGCTGTCCGGCGGCGTCCTGCCCGTTTCCGCCGTCCTTGCCAACGATGAAATTATGCTTACCCTCAAACCGGGCGAGCATGGTTCCACGTACGGCGGCAATCCCCTCGCCTGCGCGGTCGCCATGGAAGCGCTCCGGGTGCTCGCGGACGAGCGCCTGTCCGAAAATGCAGAAAAATTAGGAATTATATTCAGGGAACGAATGGGCCGCCTGGCCGCTCAGTCTCCTTTGGTCTCCGCCGTTCGCGGCATGGGCCTCCTCAACGCCGTCGTTATCAACGACGCTGAACACAGCCAAACCGCCTGGAATATCTGCCTCCGCCTGGCCGAAAACGGCCTGTTGGCCAAACCCACCCACGGAAACATTATCCGGTTCGCCCCGCCGCTTGTCCTGACGGAAGAACAAATGTATGAATGTTGCGATATTATTGAGCGGGTTTTTACGACCTTCTGATTCTTTTAAAGCGAAGTCGTCCAACATACTTTACAACGAGCAAACAGCCCATGCCCAAAACCTCTTCCGGTTCGCCCTCCGGTCCTAAAACCCACCACATAGCCGACAAAATGTTCAAATCCGCCATGCAGGTCAGGGAAAACGCCGTCGCGCTGCTCCAAAACTTTGTCGACCCTGCCCTGACCGCCAAAATCAATTTCGACAAACTGACTTTGGACGATACCGCCTATATCAACAAACGATTTAAAGCACATTATTCGGACGTGGTTTACCGGACTACCTGGAAGGAAGAAGAA
>JBBRMZ010000139.1:0-12471 GCA_038230555.1 Chitinophagales bacterium | reverse complement strand
CCCCCCAATAAATCCATCACGTGTACATATTATTTATTTATATTATTTAAAATACTACTATAAATCGCAAATGAAATTAAAATAAGCTAACGGGATTGTTAAAGTTTGACTACCTTTCCAATCTATACAAATTTATCCGCGTAGACGCCAATATGAATAAAGGGCCAATTAGAATATTTTATGCAGATGACGACCTGGATGATCACTATTTATTTGAAACGGCACTGCTCAACAGCGTAGTCCCTTACAAATTGACCGCTTTTACAAGCGGACTCTCTCTCGAAAAAGAATTAATTGAAAATAATTACAATTGCGATTTAGTGTTCCTGGATATAAATATGCCCGGCAAAGATGGCCTGGCCGTCTTAGAAACGCTTCAGCCGACGCTAAAAAAAAATCTGGTCAGAGTGATCGTTTTCAGCACTTCGAATGATCCCCGGATCATTAAAAAAACATTTGAATTAAAGGCTTCCTTATTTGTCCAAAAGCCGAATAGCTTTAAAGAACTTCAAATAACTGTACAAACCATCCTGGAAAGAATGACGTCGTCTACGGCCGATTTTGAAAACTTTAATTTTAAATGCGACAATGTCAACTAAAGTTTTCAAAGCTGAGAATACTTCGGTTGCCACAATCGAAAACTGCGAAGACGAGCCTATACATATACCCGGAAGCATTCAGCCGCATGGTTTTTTATTAGCAGTGGATAAAAAAACAGCTAACGTAGAGCTATGCTCTGCAAATACGGACGTATTTCTTTCTGCGGCTCCTGAACATATACTGCGTAAAAACTATACCGAAACGCTCCCCGCTTCTTTAAGCGGGATCATCCGGACCCAATTACTGGGCGCCGGCGAAGATATCCCGTACACGCCTTTTGCGGCGTCAATCGGGGGGCGAGTGTTCGATTGTTTTGGAAGACATACGCCGGACTACTTTTTCCTGGAATGCGCGCCCGCCCATGAAAGCCCGGATCAAATATATGATCTGTTGTTGAATACCAACGATCTCTTCCTGTTAACGGACGGCAATACCGGGTTGTACAAACTTTCCACGCTGATAGCTCAAAAAATAAGGAATTTAATTGAATATGACCGGGTGATGATCTACCGGTTCGACGAAGAATATAACGGGCATGTATACGCTGAAAGCGTGGCGGAGGGAGCGGATTCATTTTTAAACCTGCATTATCCAAGTACGGATATTCCTAAACAGGCCAGGGAGTTGTATTTAAAAAACCTGGTGCGTTCAATACCCGACGTGGCGTACGCGCCTGTTCCGATGGTAACGATGCGCGCCGGACTTGCCAGGCCGGAAATGATGGATATGTCTAACGTGCATATAAGGAGCGTTTCGTCTATTCATATTCAATACCTTAAAAATATGGGCGTTGGCGCTTCCTTCTCCATTTCGCTGATTAAGGACGGCAGGCTATGGGGCCTGATTGCCTGCCATAATAATAAGCCCGGGATTTTATCGTATTCCACGCAAATGAAGGCTTATTTTCTTTCGCAGATCTTGAGTTCCCAGATTGGCGTACAGGAGATTGCCGAGAACTATAAATTGTTGCAGCTCCGGGAAACGCCGTTAAAAAAATTGATGGAATATTTGGAGCGGGATGAAAATTTTATAGAACTGCATTTTGTCCAGTCAAAAGAGATTCTTTCTATTGTAAACGCCGCCGGCGCTGCGCTGATCTATAAAAATAAAGTTTATGTCAACGGTTCTACGCCGCCGAATGAAATGATTATCCGCCTGCGGGACTGGTTACAGGAACAAAAAATAAATACTTTTAAAACCGCCGAACTTTCGGCCTCTTTTCCCGAAGCCGTCGCCTGTACGGATACCGCTTCCGGATTGTTGCATCAGGAGATCAACGGCGGCGGGCAAACGGCTTTGTTTTGGTTCCGTCCTTCTTTAGGTAAAGTGATTCATTGGGCGGGTAATCCGCATAAACAGGAGAATATTTCAGCCCTTACCCCTAGAAGTTCATTTGCATCCTGGCAGGAACTGAAACATGGCGTCAGCCTCGGTTGGGAACAGCCGGAACTGGAAATTGCCTTCCGGTTTGCATACCAGCTTCAGCGGCACATTATTAATATAAGCCAAATCGAAGACGACCTGCGTTACAACCAGTTGAAGACGCAGGTGGCGAAAGCAAATAAGGAATTGGAAAATATTAACTGGATCAGCTCGCACGACCTCAAGGAACCCTTACGTAAAATACAAGTTTTTGCTTCCATGATCGAATCTTCCAATAACTCGTCTAATGTGGCGGTCATAAAAAAATCCATCGACCGCATCCAGGCCGCCGCTATAAAAATGCAGGTGTTTATCGATGATTTGCTGCTATATTCAAGAATGACCCCCAGCGACGTAGCCTACGAACCGCTGAACTTAAAAGAGGTGATAAATGAGGCGGCAACCCATTTTGAGGAAGAAAAAGAGCAAAACCTATTTGAACTACAGATCGGAGAACTGCCCGCCATCCGGGCAAGCCGTTTCCAAATGAGCCAGCTATTTACCAACCTGATCGACAATGCGATTAAATTCCGCAAAGACCATCACATGCAACTCATAAGCATTACTTCGCTGCAAGGAACCCACGAAGAGTTAAAGGATAAAGAAAAAGATAGGTGGCACCTCATCCGCATTGCCGATACAGGCGTCGGGTTTAATATGGAAATGTCGCAGACCATTTTCGACCTGTTCAAAAGAGCGCACGCCGATACTAAATATAAAGGGTCCGGCGTGGGCCTTTCTATGTGCAGAAAAATAATGGATAACCACGGCGGTAAAATAACCGCAAAAAGCGTAGAAAATATAGGAACAGAATTTACCCTTTTCTTCCCCAAAAAAGCATAAAGTTGTACCATAGCGCTGAAAACCCTGGAAAGGGACGTCTTTTTATTTTTTTGCAAAAAATAAAAAGACGTCCCGCCCCCCTTTCCCGCGCGCGTAGCGCGCAACTTAAATTAGAACCCCGTCATCCACTCATCCAGTAGTGTAAACGTTCGCACGGCGCTTTCAATAACTTTCTCTTCCTGCCCCGTATGGACCGACGCCTCGCAAAACTGTTGTAAAAATTTTTTCCACATGGAGCCCGTCTGACCTCCGTAAGCGTTGATATATAGCGTTTTACCCGCTATAGAAGTCCCCAGCGTTTTATGAAGCCTCCGGTGGATGATCTGTCCCCCAAGCGTCGATCCCTCCAAAACATACATCCCGCCCAGAGCGGAAGGCAAATCATTATAGTACCTGTTAAATATATTTTCCTCTATTATATTTCCTTTTATATCCGCAGGTTGGAGCGTCTTCAGATCTTCCAAAATAAGATGGGTCTTGAGCCGGGCGGGTAGATCGTCGATCGATTTATGGAGCATAGGAAAAACAGAACGTTCAAACCCATATACAAAACCGTATAAACTTTTAAGATAGTCGCCATAATCAGGCAAAGTTATTTCTTCGCTCATTAAAAGGACAGAAAGCGGATTTTGCTCCAGCGCTTTGTGGCTGTCGGCAGTTTGATTGCGTAATTGAAGCAGAAATTCTGGAAATTCCATAAATAGTACATTATCGCGCCTGATTATTACGACAGAAAATCCAGCAATGGGATATATTTTAATTTTTGCAAAAAATTAAAATATATCCCGCCAATCCCTATCCGCGCATAGCGCGGATGCGTAGAAGTATTTTACTAAAACTGGTTATACAACCCTTAAACTTAATAGTGGCAGAAGATACCGCATGACGCCTTTCAAATCCCATAAATCGTCAAAAACCCCTTAAAATCCCGGTTCAGACAATGGCCGCCCGGATCCGCAATAACTTTTCCAGTAAACGCTCCAACTGATCCAGCGGCAGCATATTCGCCCCGTCCGACAGGGCGTCGGCAGGGTGGGGGTGGGTTTCAATAAACAGCCCGTCGGCCCCAACGGCAATAGCGGCGCGGGCAATGGTTTCGATCAGCGCCGGTTTTCCGCCCGTGACGCCCGACTTTGAATTGGGCTGCTGCAAAGAATGCGTGCAATCCATCACGACCGGAACGCCCAACTGGCGCATTTCCGGAATATTCCGAAAATCCACCACCAGGTCCTGGTAACCAAACGTATTGCCGCGCTCGGTCAACAAAACATTCATATTGCCGGAATCGCGGATTTTCTGAACGGCATGCAACATGGTTTCAGAAGAGGCAAACTGCCCCTTTTTAATGTTCACTGCTTTACCGGTTTTTGCCGCCGCGACCAGCAAACTCGTCTGCCGGCACAAAAAAGCCGGTATCTGCAGCAGGTCGACGTATTCGGCAGCCATAGCGGCTTCTTCGTCGGCGTGTATATCGGTAGTGGTCGGAACGCCAAATTCTCTGCCCGCTTTTTGCAGGATGCGCAGCGCTTTTTCGTCGCCAATACCGGTGAAAGAGTCGATCCGCGAACGGTTGGCTTTCCGGTAAGAACCTTTAAAGATAAGAGGAATCTGTAAACGCGTGCAGATGACGGATATCTTTCCGGCAATTTCCATCGCCATATCTTCGCCCTCGATCGCGCACGGACCGGCGATCAGGAAAAACGGATCGCCCGAATAAAAATGGAGACAGGCCAAAGAAGGCGTCATAAACCTGAATAATTTGGGTAAGGACAAAAAATCCGGGAAAGAGATACTTTTTTGTCTTTTTCAAAAAAACAAAAAGCGGCTCAACCAATCCTTTTTCTGCGAAGCGCGGGCGGAAGCTTTTCACTAAAATAGTTATAGATAGGAGAGCGAAGTTAAATACAATGGTTAATCGTCAAAACTTATAGCCAATGAATCATTCAAAAAATTCGTCCCGCATCCCTTCTATTTCATATTTCATTTCAAAAAACTATCCCGTTTGACCTGATTCAACCGCAGCAGCAGCGGGTCGTTTGCCGGCAGTACGTAAGGTTTATATTTTCGAAACGGATTGAGGTTCAAGTACCTTTTCGGATTCAGCCGTAGATCTTGCGATAGCGCCTGGAACTGTACCAACGTCATATTCAGGTTGGTGAAAAGCGTATCATTGGTCAGCAATTGCCCGATGGAACTTTTACTGCTCGAAAGCAGCGCCGTGATCTGCTTGATCTGTTGCATGGCCGTATCGGACGTTAGCAAGGTTTTGTGCAATTGGACGATAGCGTCGTTGGCCGATTCGTTGGTTTTATTCAGGTTGATACTTTTGAAATTAGCCGAGGTCGTATCAAAGTTCAGCAATATATTCCGGATTTGTTTATTGCCGGCGTCTAAGCTAGCGGAAATCGCGTTAAAATGCGCAAAGGTCGAACCAATATCTTTAGAGGACGCCGACATCAGCCTGTTCATGGCCGCCGTAGTCGCTTTCAGGTTGGCAACGGTAGACTGCATATCGCGCAGCGTTTTGCCCAGTTCGTTATCCGGCTGCTTGATTTTATAGTCGATGGTGTCGAACAACTGTACAATGCCGTTTTTAACGGGATCAAAATATTCTTTCACCTTAACCGGTTCGCCCACCATGGATTGTAGCATATTCTTGGAAATACCGGCAATGGTGTCGCCGTCCACGGCGCAATCTGCCCCCGAGCAGGGCCGGTCAAATAAGATCTCAATGGTTTTCCCCCCCAGGAAGCCGTCGGGGAATAATACGGCTACCGCATTTTTTGGAGCGTTGATGGGCGTCTTTAAATTAATGGCCACCACGGCTCTCTGCGTATTCCCGTAGGGTTTAAAATGTATATCGACGACCGTCCCGACGTCGACGCCTTTATAAGAAACAGGCGAAGATTTGGTCAGCCTTAGCGCATTGTCGTACTCAATGAACAAATTGATCGAATGACCGATAGCGTTTTGACCTTTCAAAAATTTGAATCCCCAAAAACTAATGGCAACGGTAACTACCGCCAAGATTCCGATTCTAACCTCGTTTGATATTTTCATAAATAAGTTTACTCAGTGAGAGATATTGGGTCTGCGTTTTTTAACTTGCAATGGCTCATAAAAATCTTAAATAATCACAAGAATCAAAGTTCCGACAAATTAGTATAGGCGGTAAATTAATCTGTCTAAACGTAAAAAAAGCCTATAAGTTTAAATCATTTTAATACATCTGTAAACATACGGGAAAAACGGCGATACGGTCGCTTTCTTTAACGGTTGCCGCTTATTTTTTTTGCTTCCTCCACGCTAACGCGTCGCCCTTCTTTAAAAGCGACTACAAAAGCGCCCTCAAAACCGTCGGAACGCACTTTTTTTAATATTTCAATAGCGTCGTCATACGTTTTAATGCCGCCCCAAAAATATTTATACTGCTGATTTTCTTTGGTGCATTCCGGCGTCCCGATCGACGCCCATTTACCCGTCCAGTCTTTCATTTCACCCGACGTAACCGCCAGTTGCACTTTATATACGACGCCCGGCGTTTCCAAAGCGGGCGTTTTAACGGCGATGCGCGCCGACGCCGGCAAAAATTGCGGCTCGGCTTCGACCTCTACCGATCTTTTATATTTTTTGAATGCCGAAAGAACGGCGTTGGCCACGTCGGTCTGCCCTTCCTCGGAACTGATATATTCCCCGTCCGTTTTATTATTCAAATAACCGGTCTCAATCAGCACGCTTGGCATAGACGTCTCCCGCAGCACCAGGAAACCTGCTTGCTTGACGCCGGCGCTTTTGCGGTTGGCTTCCTGGCGCAGGCTTTCGTCGCTCAGGCGGGCGAAAAGAATGCTTTTTTCCAAATAAGCGTTTTGGTACATCGAAAAAATAATATAGGCTTCGTTGCTGTTGGGGTCAAAGCCGTCGTATTGCTTTTCATAATCGTTTTCCAGGAAGATCGCGCCGTTCTCGCGTCGCGCTACTTCAAAATTGTCCTCTTTCCGGTGTAAGCCTAAAACGTAGGTTTCGATCCCGTTCGCCGAAGTCCCTTCGTCGGTCGAGTTGCAATGAATGGATATAAAAAGATCGGCCTTCGCTTTATTGGCGATTTCCGCCCGCTTATGCAGTTCCACGAACACGTCGCGGTCGCGGGTATAAATAACTTCTACGCCCGGGTAGTCGGCTTTAATTTTAGCGCCCAGCTTTAGCGCCATGGCCAGCGTATTATCTTTCTCGTTATAACCAAAAAAATGGCAGCCGGAATCGTAACCGCCATGTCCGGCGTCGATGACTACTTTTTTAATATGGTATTCGCGCCCGTCGTTGGGGGAATCTTTTGTACTTTTGCCGTCCTGCTCGGCAGAAACGTTAAATTTGGTCTTTTTAATTTTATCAGACGGCAAAAAAGCAAAAATAGACGTTAGTAGTAAGTAAATCAGCAATCTCATGGGCGGCGGCTTAAATAATCAGGTCGGTGATCGGGTAAAGGATGAGATAAAGAGATTCATTTTTTTTCGGCATATATTAAATCCCCTCGTTCTGATAATACGTTCAATAATCTGCAAAATTAACGAAATTTTTAACTCAAACGCAAAAGCGATTTTGTTTTTGGCTTATTACCTTTTCGTTAACAGTCTTACGGCTCAGGTTCCTGATACGCTGACCCAAAAACCAGGCCAAAACCCGGCTTCTTTGCCTGCATCGCCCGCGCTTCATCGCGACAGCGTATCTAACAATATTAAAAAATCGCTGCGCGGCCAAAGAAACGCCGCCTCCGGTCAATTAGATTCCATACCCTCGGCAAAACGCGCCGCCGATACGCTCAAAAATGGCGTCAATCCTTCCATCCTTTCTAAGGATTCGCTCGACGCCGAAGTAGATTACGGAGCCAAAGACTCCATGATCTTCAACAAAACGCATGATCTGGTCTATCTGTATAACAAAGCCCACGTCAAATATAAATCCTTTTCCCTGACGGCGGATTACATCGTGATCGACCTCAAAACCAATATTGCCCACGCCTCCGGCGCGCGCGACACGGCCGGTAAATATGTTGGTTTGCCAGTCTATAAAGACGGCGGACAGGAATTCACCACCGACAGCATGGCCTTCAACTTTAAAACCAAAAAAGGAATTGTCTACAACGTAACGACCAAGCAAAGCGACGTTTATGTCCACGGCGCGCTCTCCAAATTCGCCGCTTCCGACAGCAAGGACACAGCCAACAAAAACGATATTGCTTATAGCCAGGACGCCATTTTCACCACTTGCAACCTGCCGCATCCCCATTTTGGGATCCATAGCTCGCGCCAAAAAGTCATCGCCAATAAAATGATCATCGTGGGTCCCTCGCAATTAATTATTGGCGACGTGCCGACGCCCCTTTGGCTGCCTTTTGGTTATTTCCCGCTGACCAAAAATAAACAATCGGGACTGATCATCCCTAAAGATTATACCTATGCGCAAGACCGCGGCTACGGCCTCTTAAATATTGGTTACTATTTTCCTTTAGGCCCGCACTTCGATTTAAAAGCGACGGGCGATATTTACTGGAACGGCACTTTCCGCCTCGGCGGCCAAACTTCGTATCTCAAACGCTACCAGTATAGCGGCAATTTTAAACTAGACTATAACGATATTGTCCAGGAAAGCGCTTTAGCGACCAAAATCCACAACACCTCTTACCATTTGACCTGGACGCATTCGCAGGATCAGCGTGCCAACCCCTTGTTCAATTTCAACGCCAATGTCAATATAGAGACCAACAACTCGCAGCAAAATTATTACAGCGATTACCGGAGCGTTACGACCAATACGCTGACCTCCAGCGCTTCTTTTATCCGCAATTTTCCTGGACAACCGTACACGCTCTCCGCCAGTTTCCAGCATTCCCAGAACGTGACCAACCATGAAATGGATATTACCCTACCGTCGGTCGATTTTCAGTTGCAAACTATTTTCCCTTTTAAGCAAAAAAAGCGCGTCGGCGAAGAGAAATGGTATGAAAAGGTCGCTTTTCAATACTCGGGCAGTCTCCAAAACCGGGTCCATACCCTCGATACTACGCTTTTTAAAGCTTCTACCTGGAGCGACAGTACCAATTTTGGCGTCAAGCACGCCTTGAGTACTAACGTGAACTTTACAATTTTCAAATATTTTAACCTGACCCCTTCTATTCAATACTCAGAATTCTGGTACGTCAAAAGATTTAAACAAACGTTTGATCCTACTAATCTTCGAATTAAAATGGATACCATTTATAATCGCGACAGTACAGACAGGATCTTTAGGCCCGATACTACCCAGTTCGGTAAAATCGACACCAATTATGAACACGGCTTCTACCGCGTCTCTCAATTCTCCGCCGGCGCCTCCCTGTCCACCCGGATCTTCGGAACGCTAAAATCCCCGTTTAAAGACGGTTGGTTCCGCGCCATCCGCCATACCCTGAACCCGAGTTGTAGTTTCAATTATTCGCCCGATTACAGCCGATTATACAGCGATTCGGTGATTTACGATACGCGGTATACCAACATGCCGCGCGGCTATAGCTATTATCAGGGCAATTTATTCAGCGCTCCCACCGGTCAGAAACAATTCGCCATCGGATATTCCCTCAGCAATTTATTTGAGTTAAAATACCACTCCAAAAAAGATTCTTCCGACCATAAAGTCAAACTGCTCGACAATATCCAAATATCGGGCAATTACAATTTTGCCGCCGATTCCTTCCAGTGGAGCAAAGTAGGGATCGGTACCGGCACCAATTTATTCGGCGGACTAACCACCATCGGCTTAGCCGCCACGTTCGACCCCTATGCCATCAGTAACGAGGGCGTCCGCCTTCCAACCCTTAACATTATTAAAAATCATCAGTTGCTCCGGTTCGACGGAGTTAATCTAAGTATTTCCACACGGTTCAGCATCGGCCAGATCGCCGATCTTTTAATTGGTAAAGAAGACAAAAGCCCAACCTCCTCTGCTTACGGCGACGACAACCTCATCGACCTTTTCCGCGGATTCGGTATCAGCCACAATTTTAATATCAACGGTTCGGTCATATCGGGAACGAACCGCGATACGTTCGCCATTACCAACAACACCGTCAACACTCAGGGAAACATTAAACTGACCAAAAACTGGACCCTGCAAATCTCCAACATCGGTTACGATTTCGCCCGCCAACAACTCACCTACCCCGATTTCGGCCTCTACCGCGATCTCCACTGCTGGGAAGCCGGCGTCAGCTATCAGCCCCAGCGCGGTACTTATCAATTTTATTTGCGCGTCAAACCCGGCTCCCTCAACTTCATCAACATTCCCTACAAAAAAATCAATTCCGACGTGCCGTATATCCGTTGAATTTTTGTTTTAGTTTTCCATTAAAAGCTAAAATTTTTTATCTTTTATGCCAGTCCAAAGGTGGCGATCATTATATTAGCGCTTCTTTCCCGTTCAACATTAAATGTGAATAATCATGGTAAAATTTCTTAAATGGACGCTCGCCGTCATGATCGGAGTCATCTTATTGTTCTGGTTTGTTTTTATTCCATTGATGCAGGCAAGAACGAAGAAAAATAGTCCCCAACAGACCGTCGAATTTGCCGAAACCGTCAACGGCGTTCCGGTAAAAATGTCCGTCGCTTATTCAAAACCTTACAAAAAAGGCCGCGAAATATTCGGCGGCCTTGTCCCTTTTGGCGTAACCTGGCGCACCGGAGCGAACGAAAACACCGTTTTTATCACCGATAAAGACCTGACCATCGGCGGCCAAAAACTGCCCGCAGGGAAATATTCCTTATGGACCATTCCGGAAAAAGACAAATGGACCGTGATTTGGAATAAAAAACAATATTTTTGGGGCATTAATACCCATGAAAAAGCCAGCAGGAAACCCGAATCGGACGCCCTTCAGGTGCAGGCGCCCGTCGAAACATTGCCGGAAAGCTTAGAGCAGTTCAACATTTCTTTTAATAAAGATGCTGCCGGGGTCAACTTAGTTTTAGCGTGGGACAGAACGAAAGTCTCCGTGCCATTAAAGCTTTAATTTTATGACGAAAGATATCCATCGACATCAACCGGAGCATAAAACCCCTGTTGCGGGTAAAATAATCGCCGCATGCCTGCTTTTGGGTTTTGTTACAGCGTTCTCTTTTTATGAATCCCACGCTAAGACCGGAACTTTCAATTCCCCTAATCACTTTACCTCTCTGACGCCCGGCGTCGATACCTTCCCGACAGGCGACAAGAAGAAGGTCGCCGCTACAACAATCTATTCCAACGACCGCGATAAGATCATTTTGGAAACCGAAAACGGACAAACCAAGCGTCTGAACGTTAACGGCAAAGAAATCCCTAAAGAAGAGTTTGGTAAATATGAAGGGCTCGTCAGACAAATCCATCAGGGCCCCGAGCAATCCAGCCAGGACTCCGACCTGGCAAGAGAAGAAGCGGACGAAGCCCGTCGGGAAGCAGCCGAAGCCAAACGTGAAGCGGAACAAGCCGCCATAGAAGCGAAAATGGAAGCGCAGGAAGCCAAACGTGAAGCGGAACAAGCCGCCATAGAAGCGAAAATTCAAACGAAGGAAGCCAAACGCGAAGCGGAACAAGCCGCCATAGAAGCGAAAATGGAAGCGCAGGAAGCCAAACGCGAAGCGGGAGGACGCTAAACGCGAAGCAGAGCAAGCCCGGCGAGACGGAGAAAAAGATAGATTACAGGGAGAAAAATTTGATTCGGACATTAAAAACGAATTGGTCAGGGATGGGCTGATCAAGGATGGAACCGATTTCAGCTATACCCTGAAAGGAGACGGTACTTTTATGGTCAACAGTCAGACCCAATCGCCGGAGATTTTCCGGAAATACAAAGCTCTCTTCGAGCGGGCCTTTGGGAATTCCCTTAAAAAAGGAACAACCATTTCACACAACGAATCGAATTGAGTCAACTAAAGTAAACATTTGTCATAACGCTCTGAGTGAACGGGCCTTCATTTGCTTTTCCAAAGACCCCCGGAAATCTTGTGGCGGGATGATCGGATCATAATAAATTAATTTGAAATAATGACGCCCATGCCTGACCGGTATGGGTTTTTTGCGCCCTTTCCTTGCTATAAACGCGCAAAGTTTCAAAACGCCCTTTCATTTTAATTTTTTGCTTCATCGCCCCAATGCCCGTTAAAATCCCTTTGCATCATCCGTCGCTAACCAAAAAATCGGGATTGCAGATAGGTCGCTTACTTCCCTATTTCCCCTACGCCGCCTCCGCATTGTGATTAACTGCCTCGATAATTCTTTTAATCCGCGCGGTCGTCGTAGCGTCAAACAGACCATTGACGCCGCTGTGGTGAGCGTCCGTAAACGGCGATTCAAAAAGCGCTGTCAGCGCCAATTGGCCGTTTTGGACAAGGGAATGGATCACATGTTGAATGAACTGAATCTGTTGACTGTTAAAGGTATGACTGGCAAATAATTCGGCGAAAGCCGCATTCATAGCGCCGACGTCCAGCCCAACCATGGATCGGATGAACTTCCCCAGCGGACGGTCTCCAAAGGCCTTGATAAATTCCTCTTTGGTCCCTAATTCCCCCTGCTCAAACAGCATCCGTTCCAGCT
>JBBRMZ010000138.1:0-12612 GCA_038230555.1 Chitinophagales bacterium | reverse complement strand
TAAGACGTCCTTTAAAAATATCAGGCAGGATGAAAATTTACCCGTTCTGGTTTATTATGGATGCAACGCCATTTTTATCGACTCCATAGACATTGAAAAAAGAGTACATAAAACGAGAATAGAACAGATTTATGATTATGCTTTAGAACCCGGACGGTTTTCATTTTCCGAATTTTACGCCTATTTTGAAAGCAAGTATAAAAACCAGGAAACGCAAAAAGCGTCTTTGCTTGAAAATGTAATAAAGGAAGCAGATGGAAATTATGATTGGGAAATAAAAGTTAACGAGATTGGCAATTTGGCGCGATCTCCCGAATTGGAATGGATTTCAGAAGCTATTCTACAAGTTTTGAATGACGAGGGTACTAAAATTTTTGAAAATTTAAGAATCGACTATGGGCCTGAAGGCGAAGAAGCCATGAAGATTGACAAAAATGGCCATCCTGTGGAAATAGCCCAAATGTCGGCGGGTGAAAAAATGCTTTTTGCTTTGATCGGGGATTTGGCAATGCGACTCATTGAAGCAAATACAGAGGTAAAATGGTTCGATGAATTTGGCGATCCAACCGGTAAATCTCCTCTTACGGAAGGAAAAGGAATAGTTTTAATAGATGAGGTAGATTTGCATTTGCATCCGAAATGGCAACGTAAGGTAATACTAAAATTAAAAGAAATATTCCCTAATGTGCGGTTTGTTGTGACTACACATAGTCCATTTATCTTACAATCTTTAAAGCCTCAAGATATTTCACTATTTAAAATTGATCTTTTCCAACTTAAAAAATTAGAAAATGAATTTCATTATGGAAGGGATGTTGCCTCTATTTCTAATAATTTACAAGGAATATCAATTCGGCCACAGGAAATTAAGAATGAGCTTATGATAATGTATAATTTAATTGATAGCAATGAATTTGAGAAAGCAAAGGAAAAAATAGATTTTTTATCAACATATCTATCTGATTTTGATGAGGATATAATTAGAGCTAAAACATTTATTGAATTTTACTCCAATGATTAGTATTAATAAAAAAAATGAAGAGCCTAACCTTTTAGTAAAATTTAGGGAAAAACGGCTTTATAAAAAAGGTAAAATTGAAGGAAATGATTATAAGCTTTTTCAAAATACGGAATCAGAAGGCTTTAAGCAACTTCAAAAATCTTTACTTGAAGAGCAAAAATATCTATGCTGTTATTGTATGAGTGAAATTGATGAAAATAATATAAGTATTGATCATTATAAACCTAAAGACAGTAAAAAAGACTACGGTAAATTCGCGTTAACATATTCCAATTTACTTGCTAGCTGTAAGAAAAACCATCATTGTAATATAAAAAAAGGTAATAAAGAGCTTAATATATTGCCAAATCCTTCAGATTCTACTGTTAATTTTCGGCACATTATAGATTATAGTAATGGGGGGCATATAAAAATTAAAGATTCTTTTCTAATTCAATTAGAAGAAAAGGAAAAAAAGAACTATTTGGATGACATTAATGATATTTTAAATTTAAATAATGATGAATTAGTAAATGCTCGATTAACGAAAGTTAATGCTATTATTAAAATATATAATAATGATAGATCCAAAAAGCCGCAGCTTAAAAAAGCAGAGTTCTTTGAATCAAAATGTATTATTAGATATGGTGCATATCACGGATATATAGAAAGCGTACTTTTGAAAAAAAATTTAAAATGAATTACCTTTTCCTCTTTTCCCTCGGCCCCGTGCAATCCTTCATTTCGCAGGCGCGGAAAACGCAGGATTTGTATGCCGGAAGTAAAATTTTATCCGACCTCTGTCAGATAGGATTTGAAAAAGCGCTTTCTATGGAAGGCGCAAAACCCGTGTTTCCTTTTGACGTAAAATCGGAGTCTTTGCCGAACCGCTTTATCGTAAGAATGGATAAAACGTTGGAAAAAGAGGAGCAAAGAGCAATAGGCCAACAAGTGGAAAGCGCGGTTAGAAACGGCTGGCTGAAGACAGCCGAAGAAAGGATCAAGGAACATGTTAGAAATGTAGATTTTGAAATATTCAAACCGCAAATTGAACATCACCTGGAAGTTTACTGGCTGTTTTTTGAAATCGGCGCGGACTATGCCGCCTCCTTTCAGGAGGCGGAAAAGGCGATGGGCGCGGTTAAAAATATACGGATGTTTACACAAAATATTGAAACCGGCCGGAAATGCAGTTTGGACGGAGAGCGCAACGTCAAATTTTACCGGCTAACCGCAGCGGAAGAGGAAGGGAAGGTGATAAAAAGCAAGCTGTTTTTAAAGAACGGGAAAGAAGTTTATGTTGATAAAAATAAACTTCGGTCGAGCCTGCTTCAACCCGGCGAAGGATTGAGCGCCGTTAGTTTTGTAAAAAGAGCTTATTTTAAAGAAGGCAGTTTTCCATCGACGGCAGAAATTGCGCTGATGCGCGAAGCAGACCGGCTCTCCGACAAAGACCGTCATTTGCTGGAATGTTATAAAAACCTATTTGATGAAAAAAAGTGGCCGGAGGCGTGCGTTGAATTAATTAATAAAAAGCATTTTTCTAGTGTTGACCTGGAATTTGGCCGTCAGCAGGAAGACTGGAATACTGATTTTGATTTTCAATACCTCTATGAAGAAAACCTGACGGATAAAAATTTGCCCAACCTGGTTCAACGCCAGATCGTCAAGGCGATACAACGAAAATTAGCGGACAGTTTTAAAAGTAAATATTACGCGATCCTACAGTTTGACGGCGACCGGATGGGCAAAATACTGGGGGGAGGCTTTTTATCGGAAAATAGTCAATCTGAGTTGGAGCGGTTTCAAAATCGCGCGTCGGAGTTGTTGAGCCAGTTTGCTCAAAAAGCTAAAAGCAAAATACTCAGGCATCCGGACGGCAGGACCGTTTACGCGGGCGGCGACGATTTTTTGGGGCTGGTAAATTTAGAAAGCTTATTCACTGTGATGGAGCATTTGCGCTCCACATTTGACAAGGACGTCAACGAGGTCTTAAAAACTGAATTTAAAAACAAGCTAACTTCCGACTACGATTTTACCATTTCGGCGGGCATAGCCGTAGCGCATTATAAAACGCCTTTAGGCGTCGTTCTCCAGAAAGCGCGGGAAATGGAGCGCAAGGCAAAAGACGCCGCCGGGCGCGACGCTTTTAGCATAGCGGTTTTAAAACATTCAGGCGAAAGCCACGAGGCCTGTTTGAAATGGGACAACCTGGGCGCTTTGAAAAAAATTGACGAGCAGCTTTCTAAAAAGAATTTCTCCAAAAAATTTATTGTCAACCTAGAAAAAGAGTTCGGCTATTTTAAAGGAGACGTTGAAGACTCGGGTAAAGACTATTTTAAAAATTCAGAATTCGGTCGCGCCATGCTGGAAACACGGATCGGCTGTTTGGTCAACCGCGCCAAAACACCCGCCGCTACGCCCGGCGACGTCAGCCATTTATCTAAAACCGTCTTTGAGGTCTTCAATCATAAAAGCAATCCCGACTTTGAGAATTTCTCCGATATATTGAATATCGTCGAATTTATTAACCGCCAAACTGCATCCGACCAATGATTATTGAAATACGGCCTTTAGACACTTTATTTTTCAGGGACGGAAAACCGTTCGGCATGGGCGAGGAAACCTGGAGCGGCAGTTCGGTTTTGCCGAACCCTTCCGTGGTTTGGGGGGCTTTATTCTCCATGCTTTTGTCGCGGGGCTTAGTAAAACAAAGCGACGAACACCGGCTTCAAATAAAGAAATTCTTTTTATACGATCAAATCAACGCGGCGGGGTCTGTTTATCTGCCCGTCCCGCTGGATATATACGAAGAGCGGAAAAGCAAATCCGTCGAAAAGTATTTCTCGAAACTGGAAACGGCGGAAAACGTGGTTTCCAATTATCCCCTTCCGCAACTTTTGTCGCCAAACACGGCTAAACAAGTCGAGTCTCTGACGGACGCCTTTATGGACATAAGGGATTTTTACGGTGATTATTACCTAGAGGGCACCCCGACGGTTGTTTATATGGGCGCCATCTATGAAAAAGATTACAAGATCGGCATTGGCCGCAATAAAAATTCCAAGAGCACGGAAGAAGGGTTGCTGTATAGAATAGAACTCATGGAACTGCACCCGGAATGGCGATTTTGGGTGGAAATGGAGTTCGCCGGCGATTTCCCGTCCGAGGGAATTGTAAAATTAGGCGGCGAAGGGAAAACGGCTTCTTTTAGAATCATGCCTGAAGCCGCGACGAAAGATATAAAAAACCTAAACATCGGCCTGCAAAACAAGTTCCGCGATAATAAGGACGGATGTTTCAAACTATACTTCTCTTCGCCGACTTTTTTTTCGGACGGCTGCGGACTGCAAACCCTGGGTAACCATTTTGAAGTGTCGGCAGCGATCATCGGGAGACCTAAATCCATTGGCGGCTTCGACGTCCATAAAAATGAGCCAAAGGCCATGTTAAAAGCGCTGCCGCCTGGCACGGTCTATTATTTGAAAAACACCAGCGGGCTGACTTACGAAGAAACACAAAAAACTGTTGCAGGCACTTTTCCGAAAGAGTTGAACAGTAAGGGATATAATGCTTTTGAGATTTTACCCCTGAAAAACAGTTAAAATGAAGGACGCCAAGTATATAAAACCAGAAGTTGAAGACTGCCTTTACGTGATGAATTCGACGCTCAACCAGATGGTTAATTATATTCCCTATAAAATCTTTGGATTCGGCGAGATTTTGAACATCACCACCTACGAAGAGAAAAATAGAAAGTGGGACGCGTATTTCAAAGAAACAGTTGCAAATGAAATACAGCCTTGCGACATCAAGTTCCGTCAAGCAGACATATTGAAAATTGGTAAACTGAAGGACGGGCTGCAAAAAAAACTATCCGAAGACCCGCCTTTGAAAATATTCTGGAACATCACCGGCGGTCAAAGGCCCGTCATCCTGGCTATCTACGATCTGGTTAATAAGAACTATGAGGAACAGGAGGATTTAAAGTTTCTTAATGAAATATCGCATTATCTGTGTTATTTAGAAGGAAACAGCGGAGGCATGAAAATTATGAAATTTATAAACGGGAAAGAGGACGACGCTTTTCCAAACAGTTATCGTTATGGTCTTGATCTAATAGATTTAGACGTCAAAAGGGCTTTAAACTTAATGGGCTACCGGGCAAACGCAACTCCTTTAAATTTGCTGGAGCCAAGCGCAGAGAAACTAAAAAAGGCATTATTATGTTTTTACGGATTGTTTTTTGAGGAATATAAGAAGTCGAAAAACATACAGCTTAACATGGTCGAACTTAACTCTGAAAAGTCAGGCGTTCAAAATTTTGACCTAATAATAGACGCCTTACCTATTACCGATGATTTAAAACAAAAGTGCCGCATTCAATGGCAAGAGCACCAGAATAAAAAAGCTTTTGGCTATATATTAGAAGAGATGCTGCTCTATTTATTGGTTTGCATCATTGAAAGAACGCCGGATTTGCGAGAGAATATATCAGGGGTTTATTCGAGCTTAAAAATAGCCAATCCTGAAATTCCCAATAGCAGAACAACTGACGAATTTGACACGATGATCCTTACAAAAACCGGCCAGCTTATTGTTTTTGAATGTAAAAGCGGCAGCATGGACGGGGACGTGGCGAAAAGCACTAAATATTCCACTTATGCAATCGGCGGCGTGTACGGCGCTCCTATTTTGGTAACACCGCAAATTTCAGATATAGACACTATAAACGGAAATATTACGAATTCTATAAAAGCCGCTGAACGGGCAAATTTGACCGTCTGGTATTTAAATGAAAAAGACATTAAAGAATCGCTTTTAACATTGATAAACTAACGAGACCATGTATAAAACCGCCACGCCCCTGTTCCTTATTTGCGAAACGTCGCTACACGCCGGCAGCGGCGACGATTTGGGAATTGTCGATCTGCCCATTCAACGCGAGCGCCATACCGGCTACCCGAAAATTGAATCCTCCTCGCTGAAAGGCGCTTTGCGGGAGGCGTTTGAGGAACAAACAAAAGGAGAAAAAAAGTTTGCCAACTGGGACGACCCGGAAGTAAAAGTGCAACGAGTTTTTGGGTATGACGACGGTAGTTTGTCCGACCCTTCAAAAGAGGGTTTAAAAACACGGTTTAAATTTAAAATTGGAGATAAGGAAGTAGAAGGTAATGAGTTTAGCGGCTCCATCGGTTTCACGGACGCGCGGCTTTTGCTTTTTCCGGTAAAAAGCATGAAGGGCGTTTTTGTATGGATTACCTGTCCGCACGTTTTGAACCGGCTGGAAATGGATTTGAAAATTGCGCACGCCGAAACGGCTTTACCTTCATTGAAAGTTGCGAGCGCCCTTCCTATATTAGAAAATACCTGCCTCGTAGCCGATCCGGAGAAAGTGGCTTTTAACAGAGAGCATGTTTTTTTAGAAGAGTACTCTTTTTCGGCTAAAAAAGAAGCCGCCGTCGGCGCCTTGGCGTCCGAACTGGCAGAGATGATTTTCATAGCGGACGACCTGAAATACTGGAACCAAACGCTGAAAACGAATTTAGTGATTCTGAACGACAATGATTTCAGGGATTTTGTCACCCAAAGCACCGAAGTGGTCACCCGCATCAAAATAGACAATAACACGGGAACGGTCGAATCGGGCGCTTTATTTACGGAGGAATATTTGCCCGGCGATTCGGTGATGTATTCGCTGGTCCTGTTTTCCGACGAGTTCACAAAAAGGCCGTCCGATAAAATGGACGCCGGCCAGGTGCGGGCGTTTTTTACCGGCCAGATGAAAAAGACGCCCATGTTCCAGTTGGGGGGCAACGCCACGATCGGAAAAGGATTACTGAGAACCCAATTATTGAACGACTAAAAAAAATAATATGAACACGCAGGACGTCGCAACGCAGCGCCAGCGCCTTGAACAGGGCAGAGCAAGGCACGCTTATCTTTCAGCGGAAATCGCGTCGAAGGGAGGCGAAAAAAAAGAATATAAAGCATACACCCAGAAAGTACCGATGCTCATAAAAACCAACGGCCTGGGCGCCACGCTCGCTTTTATGAATACGAAGGGAAAAGCGTATATAGCCATAAAAAACAATATCAACGACTGGCTGAAAGAAGACCTGAAGTTTTCAGCCATCATCGCCAAACTGGAAGGCCACGACATTGTGGATAAAGTCATTCATTGCGACAGCGCCACTTACCGGGCGCTCACCATTGAAGTTTTGGCCTACCTAAACTGGCTGAAAAGATTTGCGTGCGGCCTTATTAAAGATTAAAGAAAAATAACAAGCTATGCTCAAAGGAATATTGCGTTTGCGCAAGAGCGCGAAAGGCGGCGTCATTGTCGAACTGGACAGGTTAATGAGCGGCCGCGCGCCCATGCCGCTCTCTTACGTGTCTCTCCCGAACCTGGATTTTAACGATAAGGATTGCGAATATTTGATGGACGGCGGCCGCATAACGCTTATCACAGTGGGCAAAACGCAGGTTTTCCCGGCGGCTTCGGCGCCGCCAAGACCGCAGCCGTCAGGCGGCGGCGAAAAATTGCCCGCCGGAACGGTGAACCAATTGCCGGATAGTTTTAATATCAGACAAACGCGCACGCCCGATTATTTGAGCCGCGCCAACATAAGCGACGTCGACAACTTTAACCTGAAATTCCATAAAGCGGCCAGGATCATTCCGGGCAAGGACAAATTTTATTTCTATAAAAACGATTACCGGAAGAGCCGGGACGGAAGGGAATCAGGAGACGCTTTTATGATCCGCGCCAATTACGGCCATATAGATTTCGATCAGATCGCAAAAAGGCTTGAAAACATGGCCGCCGCGCAACCGGATTCCAGGAGAATAACTTTTTCGCCCGACTGGAGATTTATCCTGGGTATTGGCGGCGCCAACATTTACGAAACCGGCATAACGCTCCACCATATATATGGCTTTCCTTACATTCCTGCCAGTTCCATAAAGGGTCTGACCAGGAGCTGGATTGTCCAAAATTGTTTTGGTACGGAAACGGACAGCGAAGCGACGGCGTTCAGCCGGTCGAAACTGTTGTGCGACGTTTTTGGATGCCCTGAAGAAATTCCTTACGGTGATGAAAAACCGAGAAAGAAAAAGCCTTCTTACTATAAGATTCACGAAAAGCGCTACGGTTTTTCTGAAAAACAAGGCTCCGTTTTTTTCTTCGACGCCATGCCGACCAAGGCGCCCAGACTAGAAATTGACATCATGAATGTCCATTACCCAGATTACTATAACGATTCGGATAATAATAAAAGCGTCGCGCCTACAGATTTTCAAAATCCCAACCCAATTCCTTTTTTAGCGGTCGGAAAAGACAGCCCGTTTATTTCTTTTATCAGCGCAAAAAAAGAGCAAACCATCGAAGCGCTTGATCCGGATTTTGGCCAGGAAACTCCAACCGGCGCTTTATTACTGCCGGAAGGATTAACCGGCAAATCTTCAGTTCTAGAATTTGCGGAAGCCTGGCTTAAAAAAGCGCTGACCGAACACGGCATAGGCGCCAAAACCGCCGTGGGTTACGGTTTTATGCAATAAAATATTATTTTATGGGCGTTCAATTACCGGAGTTTAAAAAAAGGTTGCGCGGATTATTAAAAGACAATGTCCAGGGCTGTATGCAGGAACTGGAAAACGCGCTGGACGAAGAGCGCGATCTCAACGACCAGTTCATTATGTTGGCGTCGGCATATAACGATCTGAAATCAAAGCAAAATCTAAACTTACTGTCCAAAGGGGAATTTGATCTGGGCCGGGCTAAAGCGGTGAGCGGGCTATTGGCGGTGGTGAAAGCGATGGGGCCTTTGGATTTAAAGAAGGGGTTTGACGAGCCGGAAGGCGTCCAGGAAACGCTGCTTGTGGTCTCCGCCAACAAAGCGGCTTCGGAAGCGATGAAGCAGTTTTTTTCTTCTTACTTTTTTAGGAAAGTCGTTTACGATTATTCCGGGAAGGTTCACAAAACCGGCGGCGCCGATATTGTTTTGTTCGATAACCTGATTATGGAAAATCCCTGCTCCAAAAAAGACGACGAAGACAAACTGACCGACGCGCAAAAAAAGCACCTCGATTTGTTAAGATCTTATATGACGGACACGCACTATAAAGTGATTTATTACGGACAACAGCTTCATCTGATTAACGAATACCGCGACCGCATCAACGCCGCCAATTCCAGATTCAGCCTTTACGCCCGCATCCGTGAAACGCTAGAGTTTATGAAAATGTATAAGGAAAAGCCGCTCGCTGAATAACGGACTTTAGCTACCTGCGGCCCTATTCATCGCTTTGGAAAAGAACGCCAAATTATTTTCAAAAGCGATTGAAATTAGATTAATACTTATAGAAATTAATTTTATATTTGCACAGTCGCAAAAAGTTATTTGACCCGCTTTTAAACCCTTCTCTGGCTTCGGCTGGATTTAAACGTGGAATAAAAAATTTCAAGCATATTTAATAGGAACACTTTTAAATCCTTGTCTGGCTTCGGCTGGATGGAAAGGTTTAAATAAAATACCGGCTTCTAAACCCATCCCGCCCCGCCTTCAATATTTTCAAAAAATAAATATGATTATTTAAAAAATAACTATATATTTGGGGAGCGAAACCAAAGATCCCGCCCCATGCAGTTATACATCGACAGTTACGGCGCTTTTCTGCGCGTCCGCAATAAAATGTTTGAAGTGACGGTCCGCGAAAACCCGCCGACGCGGTTTTCGACGGAGGACGTCGACGTGATCGTGATGACCGAAGGGGTCGGGCTGACGACGGACGCCATGGCGCTGGCGCTCGAACACGACGTGCCGATTGTGCTGATTAATTACACGGGCTACCCGATAGGGCGCGTCTGGTCGGGGAGGTTTGGCTCCATTTCGACGATCCGGCGCAACCAGGCGTTTTTTTGCGTCCAGTCCGCCGGCTGGGAATGGATGGCGCGGCAACTGAGCCAAAAAATAGAGCGGCAACGCGAAACCTGCCTGGGGTTGAGCGAACGGTTTGCGGCCGCGATCAACCCTATCCGCCTCGACAAAAAAACGCTGGATAAAATCGCGCGGGCGGCTTCCTCGCTCGACGGGCTGGCCAAAAAACTGGGCCGCTGGACCTGGCCCGCCGAGGGCGCTCCGCTTTCGGAGATCGCCAACGAGTTCCGGGCCTCGGAGGCGACGGCCTCGCGGATGTACTTCCGGTCGTTGAGCGCGGCCATGCCGGACGAAAAATGGGCGTTCGACAACCGCAATTTTCGCCCGGCCCGCGACCGGTTCAACTGTCTGCTCAATTATCTGTACGGCGCGCTCTACGTGCAGGTCGAACTGGCGCTCGTGAAGGTCGGCATAGATCCCGCGCTGGGCGTTCTCCATATTGACCGGCATCAGCGCTCCACGTTTACCTACGATTTTATCGAGCCTTTCCGCCATTGGGCCGACCAAGTCGCTTTGCAAATCGCGGCGGACGACGCGGCGCCCGACGAGGGCTTCGACGCGCTGGACAGCCTAAGCGGCGATCTGCCCGAATACAGACTCAACCGGCTGGCAAAAACCGTCGCCATCGATCGCTTCCTGACGCTGATGAACGAAAAAACGCCGTATAAAAACAAACAACAACGCCGCCAGACGATTCTGGAAATGGAAGCCCAACAACTGGCTACCTTCCTGAAAACCTGGAACCCAACGCCTTAACCCTTTCAACTTTTCCCCATGCGCGTGTTTTTGATACCGGTTCTTCTTTGGTCGCTCTGGCGCCCGGCTCCTTTTTTGGACGCCGGCGCAGCCTGTTCCGCGCCACTTCCGCAACAGCCGCAGCGGGCTCCGGAGGCCGATACGCCGGCGTCCCGCAAGGGAATGGACTATATCTGGCGCAGCAGCGATCTGCCCGGTCAGCAGGCAGTCGGCTCGCGGCGGCAAATCAACCGGGCCAATCAGTATGCGCCGCCAGCGCCGCCGACCGGCTCCAAACGCGCCGGTTCGGTCTGTATGGATTACACGCAAACCGGGACCACGGGGTCTGGCTCCTGCAGCGGGCATGGGGGAGTGCGGTTCTGGATGTATGCCGCAGCGGCAAAGGACACGTTTTTGCAGCCGACTTTTCTCCATGCCGAACGCCCGGACTCGCTGCCAGCATCGGAACTGGTGCATCTGTCCGCTTACGTTCGCCACCGCGCGATGATCGACCGGAAAAAAGCGGAGCTGGCGGCGCTGGAAGCCGGTAAGACGGCGCTAACGGCGGCGCCCGCTACGGGCGTCAAAAAAGATACCGTTTATGTCTACGTGCAGTCTGCTCCCGGGGCGCCGTCCGGCTTCTGGCCTTCCGGCGTTCCAGCCGACCTGCTCCATTGGCTTTATTTGAGCCTGACGGTATTGTCCGCTTCCGGGGCGGCTTATGTGATCCGGAAAACCAGCTTGCTGAACCTGCCGCCCGCGCCCGCATTGCCGCAGCCGCAGGCCGAACCGTTAACCCCTGAAAATGACCTATCTGATTTGTTATGATTTCTCGGACGACCGGCTGCGTCTCCGCGTGGCGAAACTCCTGGAACGGACCGGCTGCGTCCGGGTGCAAAAGTCGGTCTTTATGGCCGTCCGCTTCGATTTGAAGAAAATGGAACGCCTGCGGCGGCAGTTGCTGAAGATTATTCCGGACGCCCTGCCCGATACCGACAGCCTGATCGTGGTTCCCATCGAGCGGGATCTGACGGTCGCGCTGGTCTGGGCGGGCGTAAAGGAGAAAGTAGACGACGCGCTTCAGGTGGTCTTTGCAAAATGGGTTTGAAATAATTTATTTCCTTTAAGTGAAATAATATTTTGATTGATAAAGTTTTATTTTATATTTGCAGGGTAGTCGCAAAGTTTTTTGACCTTTTGAACTCCCTTTTTTGGCGTAACTGCTTGATTCTGACGCAATTGACTAGCTACGCCTTTAAAACCATTGTCTGGCTTCGGCTGGATTGAAACGATTATACGGATTTAACTCATTTTCTACAATATTTTTCTTTAAAACCATTGTCTGGCTTCGGCTGGATTGAAACTCATCCGCCAAATTATTTTCCCTGTGCCTTCCGACACTTTAAAACCATTGTCTGGCTTCGGCTGGATTGAAACTTATAAGCCCATTAATAGGATGGATATTATTCTTCTTTAAAACCATTGTCTGGCTTCGGCTGGATTGAAACACGCTCGGAATTTCCACCCACAGCAGCGGGTACTTGCTTTAAAACCATTGTCTGGCTTCGGCTGGATTGAAACCATGTTCATGCCATCCGCTTGGGCTTCATAGTATGTGCTTTAAAACCATTGTCTGGCTTCGGCTGGATTGAAACCCTCTGTAGGAATCATCGGCTCCCATTCTATAGATACTGCTTTAAAACCATTGTCTGGCTTCGGCTGGATTGAAACAAAATGCAAATCGGGGACATTTATGTAATGTCCGGATATCTTTAAAACCATTGTCTGGCTTCGGCTGGATTGAAACCATTCTCCACTATCGGCGTCAGTAACTCGTGTAGTCCTTTAAAACCATTGTCTGGCTTCGGCTGGATTGAAACTCTTGATTTGACCGATGAAGACAAATACCCCAGCGGCTTTAAAACCATAGTATGGCTT
>JBBRMZ010000137.1:0-12800 GCA_038230555.1 Chitinophagales bacterium | reverse complement strand
TAAAAAATTCAATGTGTCCGCCCTGGTAAGAAGTGATGGCAACGCCCTGCGCGTCCTCTTGGATGGCGGTATCCACGATTTCTGCCGCCGACCGGTTATGTCCTAAATGAATGATCTCGGCGCCCGAACTTTGCATGATCCGGCGCATGATATTGATGGCCGCGTCGTGGCCGTCGAAGAGGGAAGCGGCGGTGACGATGCGAATTTTATTTTTGGGCGCGTAGGGAGGTACGACGTCAGTCATGGCTTATTATTTTATGGTTAGCGCTGTTTTCTGAAATTAGAAGACAAATTTAAGGATATTTTATGCCTTTTTTTGGTTAATATCTTTATGCAGTAAAGCGCCCGATCGTGAACGTAAATATTAAAACGCTATACATTATGCCGCTTGGTCTACAAAAACGGCTTAATAGCAGTGATTTTAAACAAGCCTTAAAACTATTGACGCTTGTTTAAAGTCTTATAAAAGTGAACGCTATTTCTATTCAACAAATTAAAAGCTAATAGCTGTATATAACGCTTGCTATGAAAAAAATATACTCCCTGATACTTCTCCTTGTAGCGCTGACCGGTTCTGTATATGCGCAACGGAACGGCGGCGGCGGCGGGGGTCGACGCGGCGAAGGCGGCGATAATCCGAACAGCGCCCGCAGAGCAAAAATTGGACGCTTATATGGCAAGATCATCGACGCCGACGAACGAAGGGCGATTCCCTATGCGTCGGTGGCGGTCGTTAATCCTCAAACCGACTCGATCATTGCCGGAACGCTGACCAAAGAGAACGGCGATTTTAGTTTTGAACAGGTGCCCGGCGGCAGGTACAAACTGATCGTAAAATCGCTGGGTTTTAAAGATTTTACGAAGCCGGTCGCGCTCAGGGCGCAGGCCGACGCTGAACTGGATCTGGGCGATATTGCCCTTTCCGCGAACACAACCACGTTAGGAACCGCCGAAGTCAAAGCGCAGCGCTCGATGCTGGTCATGGGGATCGACCGGAAAATCTTTAATGTGGATAAAACCATCCATTCGGAAGGCGGGACGGCGGAAGATATCATGAAAATAGTTCCCTCCGTTACGGTGGACGTCAACGGCGTCGCGCAGTTGCGCAATAACGCTGCCGCCATTTATGTGGACGGCAAACCGACTACCCTTGCGCTGGATCAAATTCCTGCCAACCTGATCCAGCAAATTGAGATCATCACCAATCCGTCGGCTAAATTCGACGCGGGGACGTCGGGTGGAATCCTGAATATCGTGATGAAAAAGAACAAAATTCCCGGCTATAACGGTTCCGTCAACCTGAACGCGGGAACCGGCGGCCATTACAATGCCGGCGGTAATATCAACGTCAAGGAGTACCCGGTCAATATTTCTCTAAGTTATAACGTCAACGCTGCCGATCAATTGACCTACGGTTATGTGGATCAGATTGATTACCGCCGGGGCGCCGTCTACGATTATTATAACACGGCCAACCACCCCGAAAACGTTCGTTTGTATAATTCAGGCCGGTTCGCTTTCGATTATAACCTGAATAACCGGAATATGCTTACTTTGTCCGGTCACGTAACGGCAGGGAAATCTAATTCGGACGACCGGCAAACTTTTGATTTTCTTTACCCGAACAGGGATACCAATTATTACGGCAACCGGATCAGCAACGGGAACAATCATAATAATAATTACACGACCGAGCTGGCCTGGAAAAAAACCTTTCCAAAAAAAGGAAAAGAGTGGACGGCGAGCGTGCAGTTCAACTATTCGCTCAACCACAGCACGGGTTACTACCAGACCAATAATTTTTTTACGGACGGAACCGTCGACGGACTGGCGCAGCTCAAACAAACGAACGGGAACAATCGCAGCTATCAGTATATTCTGCAATACGATTATACGAACCCTATTAGCGACAGCGCTAAGATAGAGTTCGGCTTCCGCAGTTTTATCAAAAACAGCGCTTCAGATTTTGAAGCCGACACGTTTGTCTATTCCGACGCGCGCTATGAATTGGACGGTCCGCTTTCGGCCAATTACAACATTGACAACATGATTAACGCCGCCTATTTTGTCTATTCGGGCAGATACCGCGGCTGGGGATACCAGGCCGGCGTTCGATTTGAGCAGTCTCATTTAAAAGGCGTTACGTCGCCCGAAACCAACCAAGCTTTTTCTTACGACTACCCGTCCAATTCAGGCGATCTGCTTTCGGCGTTTTTTCCCAGTTTATACCTGACCCGGAAATTGACCGAGAGCCAGGAGCTGCAGTTTAATTTCTCGCGCAAGGTCAACCGTCCCGATTTTCGGCAGATCCTGCCTTATACGACTTTTATCAACGAAAGAAGTTATCAAAGGGGGAATCCCGCTCTGAAACCCGAATTTACCAACCTCGCAGAGATCAACTATAATTATTTTTTCGGCCAGCATAACCTGATTGCAGGCTTATATTTCCGGCAAACCGAAGGCGCGATCTCGGGTTTTACCAATCCGCTCGACTCCAACCCCAATATTTTGCTGACTACCTTTATTAACGGAACTGGCCGCACGCTCTTCGGTTTGGACGGCAGCCTGCGGATCCAACTGGCTAAAAACGTGGACTGGACGACCAGCCCCAATATTTTTGATACTAAAATATCGACCGACAGTATTCACAATGAAGGCTGGGCGTTCAACGTGAAAACCAATTTTCTGATCCGGCTGCCGTCCGCTTACACCATCCAGGCGTCCGGAAGTTACGAATCGAGACGGATCTCTTTGCAGGGATATTCAAAACCGCTCGCGTTTGCCGATCTCTCCGTCAAGAAAGAATTCAACAAATTGACGTCCATGACCCTCTCTGTCAACGACCTCTTCAACAGCCGGACGCACGAAAGCATTACCCAAACCGCTTATTATTACCAGGACGTTTTGCGCCGCCGCGAAGTGCGTTACGTCAAACTGGGTTTCCAGATGCGCTTCGGCAAAACGGACGTTTCGCTGTTCCACCGGAAACGGGCGAAGGATTCGGAGGAGTCGGATCAGCAAATGCAGCAGCAGTTAGATAATTGACAAGGGATAAATTATTTTATAATTCATTGAAAATCAATATCAAATTATTATTTTGCGGCTTGGCGAATTACTAAAATTATTTATTTAAAGAGTTTTTTAGTATATTTGTCTTAAATCCTGAAAGCTCAAAACGCTGTTAATTGGAATAGCATAACTTAAAGAGAGAAAATTATAGAAAATGACGATTGAAAGAACCAGTACCGAAGTAATTATTCGGCTTCCATCTTATGTAGATATAGAAGGTCTTCAAAGGCTAATAGATTATTTAACTTATAAAGAAGCAACGTCAAAATCCGAAGCTAAACAATCGGACGTAGACGATTTGGCCAAAGAAGTTAAAGCCGGATGGTGGAAAAAAAACCGAAGCCGTTTAATTAAATGAAAATCGCAGTTGATACTAATATTGTTTTCAGCGCTTTGTTAAATTCGAATAGCGCGATTGGCGATTTGATATTTAATTCTGACGGCTATTTTGAATTTTATAGTTGCACTTATATGCGTTATGAAATCCAGAAACATTGGGACCGTTTAAAAAAGATTTCCAAATTGTCGGAAGCGGAGTTACAAATATCCTATCCGCAAGTACTTTCAAAATTAAAATTTATCAGTGAAGAAATAATTCCTGCGGACATTTGGTTGGACGCCGAAAAAATGATGTCTGGAATTGATGAGGACGATACGGATTTTGTCGCGCTAACAAAATTTTTAGAAGCTACTTTATGGACGGGAGATAAAGTTTTACACGAAGGATTAATGAAATTAAATTATATAAATATAATAAATACTGCCGGATTGCTTACTTTAAGGACTTCAAAAAGCTAAAAATAAAATCGGACACAGGAGGAGATTTGAAAATATAGTTGTTAAGAAGCATGGATAATCCAGACGTCCGATGGCTGCAACGCTTTCAAAATTTTGAAGCCGCGCTCCAGAATTTGAAAGCGTCGATCGCTTTGCCGCATTACAGCGATTTGGAAAAGGCCGAAGTGATTCACTATTATGAATTCACTTTTGAACAGGGCTGGAAAACGATAAAAGATTATCTGGAAGAAAAAGAGGTCAAAGCGCTTTACCCCAGGGACGTCATTAAAGAGGGTCATAAATACCAGATCATCCGCGACGGCGAAGTTTGGCTGGATATGCTCCAAAAAAGAAACCTGATGAGCCATACGTATAATAAGAAGAACGCCGATCTGGCATTCGCTCTTATCGTCGAATCTTTTTTCACCGAACTGGAAGAAGTTTACCATACCTTAAAAAAAGAAGCATGAACCCCTACGGGATTTCCCCAAAATCCTACGTTTTGATGATGGACGCTTTTGCAAAGTACCCGGAAATTGAGTCGGTCGTTTTGTTCGGCAGCCGCGCTAAAGGTAATTTTCATCAGGGCAGCGATATTGATCTGGCGTTAAACGGGGAAAACTGCTCGCCATTACTGGCCCTCAACGTCAGCGGTCTCCTCAACGAAGAGCTTCCAATCCCTTATTTTTTTGACGTGCTGGATTATGCAACAATTGATAACGTTGATTTAAAAGAGCATATCGACCAGGTGGGGGTGGCGCTTTATCAAAAAACGACTGTTTTAGTTTAAAATAATGGCCCTGATTCGTGCTAACGAATCAGGGCCATTTTTAACAACTTCCCGAATTTTTTACTCCTCAAACTCAGCCGCCAAAATGCGGTGTACCTCCTGCGCGGTTTCTTCTTCAAGTTCCGTCCGGCGGACAATTTCGTCAATAGAGAGCGCAAGGACGCTTTTCGCCGTATCGCAACCGATCGACTTGAATTCCTGGATGACCCAGGCGTCGATCTCGTCGGCGAATTCTTCCAAATCCACGTCGTCGATTTCCATTTCGTCGAGTTCGCGTTTGACGTCGATCTCGTAACCGCAAAGGCGGCCGGCAAGTTTGATATTCGCTCCCCCTTTGCCGATGGCCAGCGAAACCTGGTCGGGTTTCAGGGTAACGGCGGCGTGCATGGTGTCGTTGTTCAGATCGACGGCAGTGATTTTGGCGGGAGTCAGCGCGCGCTGTATGAAAAGCTGTATGTTAGTGGTGTAATTGATGACGTCGATGTTCTCGTTGCGCAATTCGCGGACAATGCCGTGAATGCGCGAACCTTTCATCCCGACGCAGGCGCCCACAGGGTCGATGCGGTCGTCGAAAGATTCGACGGCCACTTTGGCGCGTTCGCCCGGCATACGGACAATTTTTTTGACAACGATAATTCCGTCCTCGATTTCCGGCACTTCAAGCGCCAGTAGTTTTTCAAGAAAGGCTTCGTCTGTGCGCGAAATGACAATAACGGGGGCGCTGTTTTTCATTTCAACGCGCTTGATGACCCCGCGCACCTGGTCGCCTTTGCGGTAGAAATCGCCCCGGATCATTTCTTGGCGCGGCAGCAGCACTTCGTTCCCGGTGGCGTCGTCCAGCACAAGGATGTCTTTTTTCATAATCTGGCTCACCTCGCCAGTGACCAATTCGCCTACGCGCTCGTTGTATTTTTTGAAAATATCGTCTTTTTCCAGGTCCATGATCCTCGAGATCAGGGTTTGGCGGGCGGCCTGGATGGCGCGACGGCCAAACTCTTCCAGGGTCAACTGCTCGTAACACTCTTCGCCGAGGCCGTAATCCGGGTCGATGGACTGGGCTTCCGAAAAGGAGATCTGGGCGCGGTCGTCGGTAACCTCGCCGTCCGGGACGATCTCGCGCACCCGCCACAGCTCCAAATCGCCGCGATTGGTGTTGACGATCACCTCAAAATTTTCGTCGGTGCCGTATTTTTTCTTAATCAGCGTCCGGAAAACATCTTCCAATATTCTTAGTAAGGTGGGGCGGTCAATATTCTTCCCGGCTTTAAAGTCCGAGAAAGAATCTATCAGGTTCATCATTTTAAGCTATTTACAATTTTAAATAGTTGTCGGCTATCGCCGTCAGCTATCAGCTACAATTAATATGATTTACAAACTTTATATTCTCAAAACGGCAGCTCTACTGTCGCTTTTTGTATTTGAGTAAACGGGATCGCGGTCAAGATCGTTTCCTTGATTTTCTTTTTTCCTTCCACGCGGACGATTTTTTCTTCCAGCGTGATCTGCTCTTCCGTCGCGCCTGTAAGTATCCCTTTTTTAATTTCGCCTTCGGGCGCAATCGTCACAGACAGGGGCCGGCCGATGTGTTTTGGATATTGGCGCGGATAAACCAGCGGCGACGTCGCGCCCGGCGAACCGACTTCTATTCCGTATTCGGCGCCTATCCAAAGATTTTCGTCCAGTTTCGCTTCAAGATACCGGCTGATCTTTTGGCACTTTTCAATGGTGACGCCCGTATCGCTGTCTATCACGACGTCCAGTTTATTGAACGGGTGCAGGGTAATTTCAAGGAGGAAACAATCCTGGAGCCCTTCTTCCTGGAATTTTTCCAATAACAAATTTTCTATCTGACTTTCCATGTATAGCTGTTAGCTGTCAGCCTTTAGCCGTAAGCTTTTATTTTATTGATCTGCTTAAATCCGCACTGGGAAACTTGAAAGCGCATAAATAAAAATGAGGAGACTTTGTCAAGTCCCCTCATTATTTCTAAGGCGTTTTAATCTGGCGCAAAGATAGGATAAATATTCTGCATAACCAAATTTTTTAATTCTGTCATAATTTGGAAAAAAAATATAGGCTCACAAACGAATCTTAACATTTGTGCGTTATGAAATGAACTGTTAAGCAGGGAAGGCGGTAGCGACGCCGGCGCCGGGCGCGCGGGACGCAATTTTTAAAACAATAAATCATTGAGCGATCATGGCTACAGGTAATACAAAAATTTTATTGGTCGAGGACGACCCGAATTTCGGGGACGTGCTGCGATCTTATTTAGAGATGAACGATTACGACGTTACGCTCGCGACCGACGGTTTGGCCGGCTGGGACGCTTACCGCAAAAATAATCAGTACAATCTGTGCATCCTCGACGTGATGATGCCTAAAAAAGACGGGTTTTCATTGGCAAAGGACATACGGGAAAAAGATAAAAGCATGCCGATCATTTTCCTGACCGCTAAAACGATGAAGGAGGATATTTTGCAGGGCTTTAAACTGGGCGCCGACGACTATATCTCCAAACCCTTCAATTCCGAAGAATTACTCTACCGCATACAGGCCGTCCTGAAAAGAGCCGCTCCAAAACCGGACCCCAAAGACGAGATCAAAGACTTCAAGATTGGCAAATACCATTTCAATTATCCCCTGCGCTCGCTGATCATGGAAGGCGCGCCGGAAAGCGAGGAAGCGAAACTCTCGCCTAAGGAAGCGCAACTGCTGAAAATGTTCTGCATTCGCCTCAACGATATTCTGCCGAGGTCGGAAGCGCTGGTTAAGATATGGGGCGAGGACAACTATTTTACCGCCCGCAGTATGGACGTATTCGTCACCAAACTCCGCAAATACCTGGCCGCCGACTCCGATATTGAAATCGTCAATATCCACGGCAACGGGTTCCAGTTATTGATTAAGAGCGAAGAAACCGCTTAAATGAATGATTCATCATTCATTTAAGCGGTTTCTTTTTTACTGCTTTGCCAGTGTGCGTTATGATGGCGGTGGGGTTCGTAAATGCACTCCAGATGGGTAGCCTCTTCTATTTGCGCTTCTATTTTAGTCCAAAATGTTGATTGATAGACCCGCCCGGCGCTCCACATGGCCAGGGGCGGGAAAATCATGTAGCCAAGCAAATCATTCCAGACGCCGGAAGGAATGGCGGAGGCCAGCGTCCGCGCCGGGCTCATGCTGAACCCCGAAAAAGGAGCTTCAAAAGTCACGTAACACATGACGAGGAAACCGGCAAAATAGCCGGTATAATCTTTTAGCTGCCGGTGGTTGGAAACGAACAACACCGTAAACATCAATATAAAAGAGATCAGGAACTCCAATGCAAAAGCGACCGTCGCGCCGGCCGCGCCGGGAACGGTGACGACGTAATTGACATAAGGATGCGAAATATAAGCGGGCAGGAAAATTTTAAACAGATATACGGCCAGCGTTCCGCCTAATGTCTGAAACAACACATACCACGCGGCGTCCGCGCCGCCGATCTTCCCCATCGAATACATAGTCAGCGTGACGGACGGGTTGATGTGCGCGCCCGATTTTTTTCCCCAATGCGAATAAATGATCGCGACGGCGGTCGACCCCATCGCGACGCCCATCAACCAGCGGCGAACAATCGGGACGGGGATCAGCGCTTTGAATGGAAACGCGGGATGCTCGAGCAGGATCGTAAAAGCGCAGGCGGAGATCATAAACATGCCCAACCCCCAGGCCTCAATGGCGTAGAGCGCCCACCGGGAGTCTTTCTTTTTTTCCAGGGCGATAGATGCTTTACCGACGTAGACGGGGGAGGCGCTCATTATTGATCGTTGATGGGCAAATTTAGCGCAAATCTTTAATGTTCAATTGAATAACCGCTCAAAATTTAAGTACTTATTCTTGACCGCCCACACTTTAGTTTTTTCATAATAATAGTAGAACCCGATGATAAAAATCAGGTACAGCCCATAAAACCAGGCGTTCCAAAACGGAAGCAGGAACAGGTAAAAAGCGGTAAGCTGGCTCATGCCGACAAGTATAATAAACAGCGATCCTTTTTCCTGCGCCTTATAGTAAACGGTCCGGTTGACGCTCGAAAAATATCCGGCGCAATACGTCATCACGAACGTCCAGATAAAAAACAGGTAATATTCAATTTGATAGAACCGGAGCCAGACCATCCAGCCGAGCGTGCAAACGAGGATGATCAGGAGCGGGTAAAAAACCATTTTTTGATAAGTGGGATGATACGCCCGGTGGATGTTTTCTTCCAAATGATTATTTTGGATCAGCAGCCACGGGTCGCGGAGGAAGCCAAACGTATTGAAAATAAAACCAATAGAGCCGAGAGGAGCGATGTAAAATAAATATTTTTGGATAAAAGAGGCGTCGACGGAGTCTCCTTTCAGGGTAGAGGATAAGTAAAACAATAAACCTACTCTGATGACAACCACATAACCGACCGCTTTGAATATCTCTTTGCGCTCTACGATTAGCCTGGTCATCGGGCCAATCTTTTGAAAAACGCCGACATTGGAAAGCGAAATCATTCTTGGCTCGGAATATTGCTCTATAAAAGCAAGCATAAAAAAGGAGGCCGACAGCGCCGCTCCGGCGCTAATTAAAAAATAAGGAAAGGCCAGGAAATACTTTACCCCCAAATAAATCAACCCGGTCAGGGCGGCTACGCAGATTGCGACCGCCGCCTTTCGGACGGGCGCCATCGCCGGCCGGCGCTCTATCAAAACTTTTACTATATTAATCAAAACCGCGATGTAAACAATAGCGATCCAATCCGCTGCTAAATCGTATGCCGTAAAAAAAGGAGCAAACAGGAAAAGCGTCAGCGAAAATACCGCCGCTATAAAATATTCAAAACCGATCAGGTCGTACCAGATTTCGATTACTGTTTTCTCCTGCGGAGTAATGGGAAATATTTTGGGAATCAGATCGGTCTTGGGTTTATATTTAAACAGGTTCATGAAAACCGGGTAAAATAAAAAAGACACGCAAATCAGCCTGACGCCGTTGGGTAAGCCGGAGCGCTGATCAAGAGACTGGTAACCGATTTTTGAAAAAACAAATCCTATGCATAGTATCAACAGTACCCCCAGACCTTTTATGAGGGTAAAGAGAATGGATGCTTTGGTCCATAAATTATTCCATCTCCGCAGGAAAAAATATTTCAGTAAAGCGGCCATAAAGAATGATGAATGATGAGTTATGAGTTATCCCAATCCCATTGAAAACAGGCGGGCGAGTATTTTTGGTAATCGTTTGATAAATATTTAATTTCATTAATGCAAAATACCGTTAACTGTCAATAAGTTGTAAGCTAACGGCTAACAGCTCCTCACCAATTTAGCCGGACCGACTGATCCACGTCCGGCTCTTGCAAGACCCGGAGGAGCGAATCGTCGATCTTGTTTTTGCCGGAATCGGTGAAGTCTTCGATGGAGTCGTGGAAAATAATTTTATGGGCGTCCAATAGCGCGACGTGCGAAACTACTTCGTCCAGGTGCGCGAAGGTGTGGGAGGTAAAAAAAATAGTTCCCTGGCGCGACAGAAAGAACTTGAAAAACTCAATGAATTTTTGAAGCGAATAGCGGTCGAGGCCGTGGAAAGGCTCGTCGAGAATCAGGAGCGTGGGCCGGTGCAAAATAGCGGCGCAGAGCGACAGTTTCTTTTTCATCCCCGTCGAGTAGGCGCTGATCTTTTTATGGAGGTCGGAGGCGTCGTCAAAAAAGTTGGCAAAGGTTTCCGCGATGCGACTTTTGAGTTCGGCGACAGGTATCTTGTGCAATAGCCCGACAAATTCCAAATGCTGGTAGGCCGTAAACTCCGGGATCAGGGGATTGTCCTCCGAAATGATCCCCATCATTTTTTTAATATAGATCGGCTCGTCCGCGTATTTTCTCCCGTCGATCCAAATCTCGCCGCTTTCGGGCAGGATCAGGTCCATGACGCACCGCAGCAAAGTCGTTTTGCCGGAACCGTTTTTGCCGACCAGTAAACAGCATTGCCCTTGCAGGACGTCAAGGCTGACGGCGTCGAGGACGTTTTGCCGGCCAAAATGCTTGCTGAGTTCTTTAATTTGAAGGATTGGGTGAACTTCCATTAATTAAATAAATGATCGAAATGAAGGTATTTGCGCCGCTTCAACCAGCCGGGCGTTTTTTGATAGAAATAAGAAAACAGGAAAAACAAAGGCAGATACATCCAATAGAACCAGGCGCTCCGCAAGGGGAACGTATAAATTGATGCAAAACAGCGCCGCGACAGGCATGATGATCCGCCGGAAGGTCGTTTGATGTTGACTTTTATAATTATACGGATCCAACAGGCTTTTAAAATAACCGAAACTGTAAAACATCGCGTATGCGGATAGTAAATAGACATAATAAGCCGGCGCCGTAATTTTTAAAGCGGCCACCCAGATCAGCGTAATCGACAAATCAATCAACAAAGGATAGAAAGTAAGGCGCCGGTATACTGCCGAAAACGCCGCGTGAACGTTTTTCTCTTCGTGGCTTTGTTGCAGTATAAGCCAGACGTCCCTTACATGGCCCCAAAGATTTACATAGATCGGATAGGACGTATAAGGTAAAATAAAAAAAACGCTTTTGGAAAAGGAAGCCTGGCTTTGGTCGCTGTCGTTATAAAGGAAGTACATCGAAAACAACAAACCAATCCTCGTAACGGAGGTAACTGCTATATTCCTAAAAACTTCTTTCCGATGGATGGGCAACATCGAAAGCGGGTGCAGGTTTTTCTCCAGCCGCCGTGTCAGCGCGCCGCTTTCCCGAGCGACCGTTTGCGTTTCGAACCAGGCCAAAAACAAAAACGTGGCCGCCGCCCATCCGCCGATGAGTAACAAAAACAGCAGCTGTTCCTGTTCCAGCCGCGCTCCAAAAAAGAAGACCCCCGCCGAAAGACACGCCCAACCGGTTGCCGCAAGCGCAAAATACCCCGAAAAAAGGATTTTACGCTCCAATGCAAGTTTCAGCAGGTTGATTAAAAAACAGCTCGTCAGTAGCAAAAGAACAGCCGCCGCGAAATTATACCAGCGGTAATAAGCGGAAAAATATAAAATGGAAAGGTTCAGAACCAGCGGAACTGCATACTCGATCCCAACCAGATCGTAGGCGATTTCGACGAAGGTCTTTTCCCGCGTAGTGATGGGATATATTGGAGGAATTAGGTCTGTTTTAGCTCTGTAAAGGAGAATATTGAATAAAAACGGCCAGCACATAGTAAAAGCGTCGATCATCTGAACGGCCTGCGCGCTCGTGCAATCTGCCGGAAATAATGTGCTTTCCAGATCGGACGCCGCATAGCCTGCCACGACCATAAATAAAAGCATAAGCGCTTTTAGGACGGTCGCTAGGCTTTGGGCCTCGCTCCTTAATTTGTTTAACCGTTGACGTATAAAATACCAGGCAAGAGGGAGCACAATGTTAATTGAGCGTTAAGTATGAGGTACTACCCTACAAAGCTACTTATTTTTTGGTCATTCTAATATGCTCTTTCCTCCCGGATTATTTTTTATTTTTAAACAAATAAATAACGGACCTTTTACAAAATGTTTTAAATTTGGCGGCTTATTCTATTAAAAACAACACCTATGGAGCAAAACAAAATGATCCTTTTCCAGGAAAAGCAAATCCGCCGCGTCTGGCACAACGAGGAATGGTATTTTTCGGTCGTGGACGTGGTGGAGATTCTGACGGATAGTAAAGACCCGTCCGATTATTTCAAAAAAATGCGTAAACGTGACGAAGAACTTCGGGCCTACGTGGGGACAAATTGTCCCCACGTAGAAATGGAAGGACTGGAAGGCAAAAAGAGAAAAATACTTGCTGCCAATACTTATAGCTTCTTTCTCCTATTTGCCAAAAAAAATTGTGACCGTATTGTCCATTGAACTTGTCGCAATTATATCTTTTTTATTGTCCCCATCTAAGTCAAAAATAGCGACGCCGTCCGAACCTTTGCCAATTGAAAGTCGTGATGAAGATTGCACTCCGTGTCTATTCATGTAATAAGTACCGGTACAAAATAAATTGATATTATTTAAAGGGGGAAAAATTAATTTTATAAGCATTCCCTACTTGTTGTAAAATTGTTTGAGTTGCATAAAACAATTGATCCGGCGTGCGGTAATCTTCGGGTTTTATCCATC
>JBBRMZ010000136.1:0-12879 GCA_038230555.1 Chitinophagales bacterium | reverse complement strand
GGAGCCGGATTTTTGCCGTAAAAAACCGTATAGAAACTTTCCGCGTCGGGATAGTCGGCGATCCAGGAACCGCGAAAAAAAGGAACCGTCCCTTTGGTCATGCGCTCGCGGAGGGTGGCCGATTCGGATAGTTCGATCGAACACTTGACTCCGACGTCTTCCCATTGGCGGGTAATGAATGCGCAAAGATCAGCGTAATCTTTATTGCAGGTCAGCGTGATCAATAACGGCGCGCCGGATTCTGAAAAGCCCGCTTCGGCCAGCAGCGAGCGGGCTTTTTTAGGATCATAATAGTAGCCGAGGACGGTTTGGTCGTCAAAAGAGGGCAGGCCGCGCGGGGCGAACCCGGCTCCGGCGGGTTTACCCATTCCGTTGCGGAGGGCGCGCAACATCAGCGCCCGGTCGAAGCCGTAATTGAGCGCCTGCCGGACTTTTTTCATTCGCAGGGGCGAACCGGCGGCTTGGGCAAGTTCGAGGTTGATCCCTAAAAATTCGGTATTCAGGTAGGGAGATTTAACAAGGATCAACCGGTCTTTTTGTTTGGGCTGGATTTCGCCGTCAGAGGTCAGGAGTTCGTTGGCGATGGATGATTCTATACCGGAGGTAAAGTCAATTTTGCCGCGCATCATCTCGAGATAGGCCGTTTTGCGGTCGGGCATAAAACTGACGCGGACGCCGTCGAGGTAGGGCGTGCGGGCGCCTAGTTCGTCGAGTTCAAAATAACGCTCGTTCTTTAGCAGGAACAGGCCCTGGTTCTCCAGCCATTTTTTAAAAACAAAAGGCCCGGAACCGACGGGATTTTTCCGAAAATCTCCCTGGTACATTTCTACCGCTTCATGCGGAACCGCAGAGCAATACTGCATGGTCAGGATTTCAAGCATCGGGCGGAACGGTTGCGACAGATGGAGTTCAAAAGTAGTATCGTCGACGGCGACAAAAGGGTAATCCGGGCGGACGCGATCTTTGAACACCCAACTGCCGGGCGAATGGACGGCGGGGTCCAGTAACCGCTGAAAACTATAGACGACGTCTGGCGCTACCACTTTTCTGCCGGTATGGTTGGGGAAACAGACGTTGTTTTGAAAATAAACGTCGGAGCGTAGCCGGAACCGGTAGGTCAGACCGTCAGGCGAGATCAGCCACGAGGCGGCGATGCAGGGCCGGATACGTAAAGAATCGTCCAGTTGGATCAGACCTTCGTAGAGGTGACTCGTCGCCCAAATATTGGCCTGCGATTTGGCAAAGGCCGGATCTAAGGAAGTGAGGGCGTTTAACTGGTTATACCGGAAGATCTTTTTTTGGGTTTCGGAACCCGAGCCGCCGCAGGCGTTCAGAAAGAGCCCTAAGACGCCTAACGCAACCAGGAACGACCAGCCCGAACAAAAAAAAGTATGCGTTTTGCGGCCGGCCGGGAAAATATTCATAGAAGGGTTGCGGTTTTATCTTTTCCGGCAAACTGCCCGGGTTGGCAAAATTAGTCATTTTTTGCAAAACAAAAAAGGCTGCCCAAACGATTGAGCAGCCCTGTCCGGCGAAACATACCGGCGATTTTTATCTTTTCAATTCCTTGATACGCGCTTTTTTGCCGACCAGTTCTCTGAGATAGAACAGCCTGGCTCTGCGCACGCGGCCTCTTTTGAGGAGTTCGATGCTTTCTATATTCGGTGAAGCAAAAGGAAAAATACGCTCTACGCCGATCCCGTTGGAGATTTTGCGGACAGTAAAGGTTTTGGTAGCGCCTTGTCCTTTGATTTGCAGCACATCGCCGCGGTAGGCCTGCGCGCGCACTTTATCGCCTTCTTTGATCTGATAATTAACGACGATGTTGTCTCCGGCTTTGAAGTCGGGAAAGTTGGTTTTTCTGCTCAATTGTTCTTGAACAAAACGGATAGCGTCCATCGAAAAGGAAATTTAAACGCATGAAAAATATCGAGAAGAGGTCTTTGGTTAGTACATTCTCAAAACGGCTGCAAAAGTAATTTGATTTTAGCGTTTATCCAAATATTTTACGTTTTAGTTATGCTCTTTTAGCTTTTTCCCAAACGACGGACTGGCGGCGGCTCAGGAGCCTGAAAAACCCGCGGTACATGGCGTAGTTCATGATGCAGAAATAATAAGGTACAAAAAAGATCTTGATTTTCAGTTTACGACGCTCAAATACCCAGCCGCAGAGGGCCATCCCGTAAAAAAGCGTTTGACAGAGCAAAAAGAACTGGAAATGAGGAACTTCGCGACCGGCTAAAATAAGGTTGACCATAAAAAGCGCCGGGAGAGCGAGGGGGGCGACGGTCCAGCGGAGCGCGCGGTGGGCAATGTATTGCAGCGAAAGCCAACCGTAACGGAAAGGATTTAACAGCGGAGAAAGTCGCCAGACTGCTTGTAAAGCGCCGGCGGCAATGCGAATTTTGCGTTTAAGCTCTTCTTTGATGGAAGCCGAATGTCCTTCGACCGCGTAAGCGTCCGGCTCGTAGGCAATTTTATATCCCTGCATGGCAATTTTCATGGTAATATAAAAATCCTCAATGAGCGTGTCCGGCGGGGCGGGGCGATAGAGGTTTGTCCGGACGGCGAATAATTCGCCTGCCGCGCCGATGGTCGAGTAAAATTCGGAATCCCACTTCTTCAGCAGCGATTCATATTTCCAATAGACGCCCTCGCCGGCGGCGGCGGCTTCGTCTTTATCGCTCATGGTCACGCGCTTTTCCCCCGCCACGGCGCCTACTTTTGGATTCGCAAAATGAGCGACCATTTTTCGGACGGCTTCTTTATTCAGGTCGGTATTGGCGTCGGTGAAAACGACGATAGGGCTAAGGACCAAAGGCATGACCCGCTCTACGGCGGCGATTTTTCCTTTTCGCTCCGGCTCGTGGAATAAGTGGATCATGGCGCCGGTTTGCCGCGCGGCAAACCGACGGATGAGTTCCGGAGTCTGATCGTTGGAGCCGTCCGTAACAAAATAATAACGAATTTTATCGCGGGGATAATCCAAAGCAAGCGAATTGCGAAGTTTGTCTTCTATCCAGCGTTCCTCATTATAGGCGGCGACTAAAAAGGTTACCTCGGGAAGCTGTTCGTCGGGAATCCTGCCGTCTGCCGGCCGGGCTAATCTAAAAAAAATCCTTTTGATTCGAATAGCGGTATATAAGACCATGCCGTAGCCGAGATAAGTAAAAAAAACAATAAAGAGAAGCAGGTAAAAAATGAATTGCAACGGAAATTGTAGCAAAGGATGTAATAACGAATGTAGCATATAGGTCATGGAAAGTATAAATTTTCAATCAGTATAAATGTTGAAGCGGCAAATTTAAGTTATTATTTTATTACCGGCTGGGTTCGCTGCACTGAAGCGCAGTTTAACATTCAACCGGCGCTATTGAAATTTTTAGGCACGCTATGTCGCTAAAATCTGTTACTAATATTATTTTGTTAGTCCAAAGAGATAAAAATATAGATTATCGACCGGTAAAGGGAAATTTGTGACAACCTAAATCTATTATAATAAGAATATTTTTTTTATTAATTTTTTATTACGCCCTATATCGTTTACTTATTGCATATAAAATTATAAGCGGTAATTTAAATGAATTCCCAAAAAACAAATGAAATAAGCTATTGAGAACTATTTTTATATGGTTTGCGAGATAGAATCTTTTTTAAAAGCGAGTTATGACTAATTATTATATTTATTATTTATAAAAATATGTGACTGAAAGGCGTAAAATAGTTGGTAATCACTTATTATCCCTTTACTTTTGCATATCGGCTAAGATCAAAATACATACGCTGTCAATGAGTTTATACTTAATTTTTTCAGGCGTTAATCAACAGAACTCTTTAATCCGTATATATGGCCTAACATTGTACATTGCTCAAGACGCATTTTTTGATTTTTCCTTTTTCTCTCCCCGTATTTAAAGCGATTACCCCTCACGCTCCTGTCTTGCAATCAGAGAATGTTGTTTCATTATGGACAAATTAATTCCAACTTATGAAATCAGGAAAGGCGACTATTCTTATTATTGAAGACCACGACGCCACGCGCACTTTATTGGGGGCTTCTTTTAGAAAAAATTACCGGGTCGTTACCCAAAAAGACGGACTGGACGGTATGGCATGGCTTGCCCTGGGCGAACTGCCCGACCTGATCATCCTTGATATGCAAATGCCACGCGTTGATGGAGCTGCATTTTTACGCCAAATTCATACCAGCGGCGTTTTTAAGGATATTCCTGTTTTAATCTTATCGGCCAACGAAACAGAAGCCGACGTCCTGAAATGTTTTGAACTTGGGGCATGGGGTTTTATTCAAAAACCGTTCAATCCTGTATTGTTACAGGAAAAAGCGCTGGCGATTCTGCAAAAAACCAAATCCGCGCTTCCAACGTATAATTTATTAAGCAACTTATAAATTCCAAAACTTATGATGATTTTTTGTTTTGACTCGAAAAATCCTACAATTCGCCATTATTTTCAACTTTACATACTATGACTAAAACATTACCTAAATTTGAACTGCCCGTTAAAAACCGGCTCGTTTTTTTCGGAGACCATTCCGGACAATTTATCGCCCAGAATCCATTGATCGGGATGACGCGTCCAATTCGCCGCTACGACCGTAATACTATTTCCGCCGCATTGAACGACTTGCTCCAGGTAACGCGACCCGCCGATCTCCCTTACGCAGTCGTTGCGGATTACGAATTAATGAGCGCTAATAATTTTACGCTGATTAAAACGTTCCGCGCTAATCCATTATTACGTAACGTTCCATTGATCGCTCTGATCGACGCGCATTCTATTTCTTCGAGCGATTCCGTTAAAGCCGGTATTGACGACGTCTATCCGCTTTCGGCCAGTTGGAACGCCATCGAGGAAAGAATTAAGTTTTTGCACGAATTTAAACCGCTGATGAACCAGAAAAGCGGCCATAACGAAACGCTCGGCGTTCGGGTTCCGCTTGCCAAGCGCGCGGTCGATATAGCGGTCTCTTCCGCCGCTATCATCCTGTTAAGTCCTTTGTTTTTACTGATTGGCATTTTAATCAAATTGGAGTCGCGCGGTCCGGTCGTATATCGCTCTAAAAGAGCGGGCATGGGCTATCAGGTATTCGATTTCCTTAAATTCCGCTCCATGTACGCCGACGCCGATCAACGATTAAAAGAACTGGCGCATCTAAACCAGTACGACGCTAAAAACGGCGACGTTACGTTTGTAAAATTTGCCAACGACCCCCGCGTAACAAGAGTAGGCAGGATCATCCGCAAAACCAGTATTGATGAACTTCCTCAATTGTTTAATATTCTGAAAGGCGATATGTCGCTCATCGGCAACCGCCCGCTTCCGTTATACGAAGCCGAACAACTGACTAAAGACGAATTCACGCCCCGTTTTATCGCTCCGGCCGGACTAACCGGTTTGTGGCAGGTTACCAAACGCGGCAGAGCGGATATGTCGGTAGAAGAAAGAATAGGCCTGGACGTGCGCTATGCTCAGAAGCATTCTTTAAAAATGGACCTTCATATACTGCTGAAAACCATTCCGGCGATGATTCAGAAGGAGAATGTCTAGCTCAATGATGAATGATGAATGATGAATGATAAATGATAAATGATAAATGTTATTAACGTATAGCCGGCTTCCGGCTATACGTTAAAATTTAAGTTATCATTCCGATTACGTATCAGTAAAATAAAATAACTTTATAATCCTATGAAATTTTATGAGCTATGGATCTTCAAAAATTCATAGCTCATTATTCATAACCTATCATTTTTTATGCAACCGCTTGTTTCTATTATAACGGTTAATTTTAACCAGCCGACGCTGACCGGGGAACTAATTGAGTCGATCCGCAGAAATTCCTATAAAAATGTGGAAATTTACGTCGTCGACAATGCTTCTAAAGAATCGCCTGCGGCTTATTTTGCCGACCGTTACCCGGAAGTTTGTTATATCGAAAGCAAGGAAAACCTGGGATTTGCCGGCGGCAACAACCTGGCGGTAGCGCGGGCTAAAGGAGATTACCTGTTTTTTATCAATAACGACGCGGAAATGACCGACGGCTGCATAGAAAAGTTGCTGGAGGCGTTCGTCGTTCATGCCTCTATCGGGATCGTCAGCCCGCTATTGTGTTATTTTGATCAAAAGGGGGCGGATGGTCGTCCCGATCTGATTCAATACGCCGGAGCTACTCTGGTTCACCCCGCCACGGGCAGAAACCAGATCATTGGAGAAAAAGAACTGGACAGTAGTCAGTTCGACCGGCTGCAACCGACCGGCTACGCGCACGGCGCGGCTATGATGGTTCCGCGATCTGTGCTGGAGAAAGTTGGGCCAATGTTTGAAGGTTTTTTCCTCTATTATGAAGAATTGGACTGGTGCGCCGCTATCCGCAGGGCCGGTTATGAAATTTTTATAGAACCGCGCGCGCGGATCTATCATAAAGAATCGGCGACAGTAGGTGCTATGAGCCCCCTGAAAACCTATTATATCAATCGCAACCGAATACTTTTTATGCGGCGGAACGCTTCTCCGGGCGGACTGGCTTTATTTATTATATTTTTTTTGGGCGTGGCGCTTCCAAAAAATACAGTTATTTTTGTCGCGAAAAGAAAGCCTGGGCATCTGAAAGCGTTTTACCGCGCCATAGATTGGAATATCCGGGACGCTTTCGCTTCAAAAGGATTGGAAGGGCCGGCCGCTCGCCTGGCGTCTTCAAGCCTTTCGTAACGCCGACAAAAAATAAACACATTAACCCGCAAAGCGCCCATTGAATATGTCTATTCTTTATTTAATATTTTACTGCCTGAGCGCGATCATTTTGTTTTTTCTTCTCTTTCCGTTCCTGACCGTGCTGGCTTCTTTTTTAAAAAGAGAAAATCTATGGAACCGTATTCCCCTCATGGACTATGATTTTGGCGTCGTCATTACCGCTTATCGCAACGTGGCGATCGCGCAGCCGCTGGTAGAATCGCTGCTCCGGCAGTCTCATCCTTTTCTACATATTTACCTGGTTGCGGACGCTTCCGAACCGGTAGATTTTCCGGTCAAAGACGCCCGTTTGACGGTCCTTTTTCCTGCCTCGTCGTTGAACCTCAAAGTTAAATCTATTATCTACGCCGTCGAACGGTTCGTTAAAGCGCATGACTATACGGTTATTTTTGACGCCGACAACCTGGCGCACCCCGATTTTCTGAAAGAGCTCAACCGCTATGCCAATGCGGGATTCCGCGCGATCCAGGGACAACGGACGGCAAAAAACCTCGATACCCTGTATGCCTGCGCCGATGCCTTAGGCGAGTTCTATAAAAACTACGTGGAGCGTTATGTGCCCTATTTACTGAAGTCGTCGACGGTGATTTCCGGTTCCGGGATGGGCGTGGAAACGGATCTCTATAAATCCTATCTTTATGGACCGGAAATTCAACAGGGAAAGGAATTATGGAAGAAAATGCTCCAGGAAGATAAAATACTCCAAAATCATTTACTGTTCCATGAAGAGCGCATCGTCTACGCCAAAAACGCGTTGGTTTACGACGAAAAAGTAAGTTCCGGCGACGCCGTGACGACCCAGAGAAGCCGCTGGCTTTTCTCTTATTTCCAAAATCTGAAAAACTCAAGCCGCCTGTTGTGGCAGGGAGTCGCCGGTTTCAACTGGAATATGTTCCTGTTCGGGCTGATCACTATCGCCCCTCCCCTCTTTATTTTGGTCTTTGCCGCTTTAGGAATGACGGTCCTCGGGTTGTTTTTCAATATGAAAGTCAGCCTTGCGCTGCTGGGCGGCATGATGATCTTTGCGGGGAATATTTTTCTTTGTCTTTACCTGAGTAAAGCCCCGCGCGAAATTTGGCAGGCTATTTGGGCGCTGCCCTTGTTTATCGGGAAACAGGTTATTGCATTGTTCAGGATGTCCAACCCGGATAAGAACTTTAAACATTCCGAGCATACGAAAAACATTTCTATCGACGAGTTGCTAAAAAAGTAACCTTCCATCCCGGAAGCGCGTATGTTCATATTTCGGCATAGGACGCTTTTTCCCGCCTCTATTAATTCGACTGCGCAAAAACTGCCCGCAGGGACGCCAAAGCGCCGACCTTTTGTATTAATTTTGACCCGTCATGGTATTTAACAGCATTCCTTTTCTTGTTTTCATCGTTCTTTTTCTTCCGACGTATTTCTTTTTGAAAGGTAGGGCGCGGATGTGGTTCTGCCTGCTCTCCAGTTATTTCTTTTACGGCTGGTGGGACTGGCGTTTTCTGGGGCTGGTGATGTTCACCACTATCCTTGATTATTCATTGGGCGTCGCTATTGCCCGCACGACCGAAGCGGCGGCAAGGAAAAGACTCCTACTCGTCAGCGTTTGCGCCAACCTGGGTTTTTTAGGACTGTTCAAATACTTCAATTTCTTTGCCGCCTCGTTTGTCCATGTATTACAATCGGCGGGAATGGGCGCGGACTGGACGACGCTGCACATCATTTTGCCCATCGGAATTTCTTTTTATACGTTCCAGTCGATGAGCTACACCATCGACGTATACCGGAAAGAGATCGAACCGGAAAAAGATTTCTTCCGGTTCGCTACCTTCGTTTCTTTATTTCCGCAACTGGTCGCCGGTCCGATCGTGCGGGCAAAGCTTTTTTTACCCCAGTTCCGCGAAAATAAACGCTTCAACTGGGATCGCTTTATGGAAGGACTGGCGCAAATCCTCTGGGGATTTTTTAAGAAAGTAGCGATCGCGGATTCCATTGGCCCGTTTGTGGATCAATGTTTCCGGAGCCCAGGTAATTTTGGATCCCTGCAAGTATTGATTGGCGTTATTTTATATTCTTTCCAGATCTATTGCGATTTTTCAGGCTACTCCAATATTGCCTGCGGACTGGCGCAAATGATGGGCTTTGATTTTCCCTGGAATTTCAGAACGCCTTACTTCTCTAAAAACTTTACCGAATTCTGGAGGCGCTGGCATATTTCGCTTTCTTCCTGGCTGCGCGATTATTTATATATTTCCTTGGGCGGCAACCGGGGCGGAACATTCAACACGCAGCGCAATTTAATGGCGACCATGCTGTTGGGAGGTTTATGGCACGGCGCCAACTGGACATTCGTGATCTGGGGTTTTCTGCACGGATTTTATCTCGTTGCCCAGCGTTTTCTATCCGCGCCTTTTGGCCGTCTGGCGCGATTCTTGCGGTTTCCGGCCTGGCTGGAGCAGGGAATAGACATAGCGGTCGTTTACTTCCTTACTTGCTTTGCCTGGATATTTTTCCGGGCAAATGATTTTACCGGAGCCGTGGCGGTCATTAAACGTATTGCCGCGATAGAAGCTTTTCAATGGAGCGCGGTGACGGACAAATTCCTGGCGATCAAAGCGTTCCTGCTGATCCTGATATTGCTTGCCGCCGAGCTAATCAATAATAACGGGACCAATTTACAAGTGCTGGCCGTCAGAAATCCGTGGTTCCGGGCGTTCTCGTACGCTTTTTTAGTCTGGCTGATCGCTTTATTCGGCACGTTCGGCTCTAAAGCATTTATCTATTTTCAATTTTAACCAGTGGAGAACTTATATGAAAATAACGTCGTTGAGACAGGCGTAAATTCTTATTGTTCAATAAATTAAATGCTAATAGCTTATAGCTAACGGCTAATATCTGCTTATGAATCGAGTCGTCTGGATAATTGGTTTTTTAGCGTTGACCTTCGCGGGCGACCGTTTGGGGGGCTATGCGCTAAAAAAAATAACGGATCGCAGCCAATTCCGGTATTCGCGTTTGTACAACGATACTACTTACGCCGACGTCCTTTTGGTTGGAAATTCCAGGGGGCTGATGTTTTATCAGCCGGAAATTGAAAAACTTGCGGATGCCCGGACGTTCAATTTAAGCTATAACGGCATGCCCGCCGACCTGGCAAAAACGCTGGTCATGGATTACCTCGACCGCCGCGCCGCGCCGCGTCTGATGGTGATGGACGTCACGATGTGCGACCGCGTGAACGACGCCCTTATTGCCGGGTTTGCGCCCTACGCGCCTTATTCTGAACGAATTGCCGCCCTCATAAAACATTATGACCAGGTAGATTCTTTGGGCGGCTCGCACAACGCAACGGCAACCCAAATCAGCCATCTGTACAGGTACAATAACGAACTTTTCCAGCGTACGCTCTATTATCGCAATAAATTAGACAAAGACTGGCTGCTTGACCGGACGATTACCGAAAAAATGGCGACCGACACGGCGCTGGCCTCCTACAAAATAGCTATGTTTCCCGGCATGGTTCAGGAATTAAAAGACGCTGTCGACTACGCTCGCAAGAAAGGCGTAGCGGTAAAACTGGTGGTCAACCCTTATTTCCCTCCTTTCCAGGCAGCCATCCGCGATTCTTTCCTAGCTCCGCTGATTGCGGCGGTCGAACAGGCCACGGGCCTGCCGGTCAATGATTATTCGACCGCTTTACAAGAAACCGCTATGTTTGGCGATTATCAGCACGCCAACAAAACGGGTAGTATTGCTTATATGAATATTTTGGCGAAGGACGGCATGTTTAAAAGAATGGATGGCGGACCGGTCGCCGAGAGTATTTTAAATAATATGATCCAAAATGTCCCCCCGGCGTCTGTGCAATATATGGAGACCGGCTATGTCGATACTTTGCTAAAAACGCCTACTATGGAAGTGATACTGGCTAAACCCGTCCCCCAAATTGCCGCTAAAAAGACAAAGTCTGTACGCCGGTGGGACGACAATAAAAACTGGATAGGCGTGGATACTTTTTCGTTCAGAAAATAAGCGGTTACTTGCCGCCCGGCTCAAAAGACGCCCTAACTCTTTCCGCCGATTCCCACCGGACGCCGATCATTTCCTCCATCCGGATACGGTTGACTTTAAGGTCGGTTTCCGCTTTGATCTTTGCTTCAAAAGCGTCGTAAAACGTTTTATTGGCCGAGTTATAATCCTCGTATTTCACTTTATTTACGGCGAACAGGTTGGCGATCTGAATTTTATTCGCTTCCGCCGCGTCAAAAGATTGCAGACGAACTTTCAATATTTCTATGGACGCCTGGTAGGTCTGATAGCGCGCCAGCGTCTCCGCTTTGATTTTTTGCTTGCGGCCCACGACGTCCGACTCTGCGATTTTTACCCGTTCTTCGGCAACTTTGACCTTATGCTTCCGCATGAACAGATCGCCGACGTTGACACCGATCCCGATGTTCCAAAGCGGGTAATTGATGACGGTGGGCAAGGGAGAGGGATTAGATTCTTTAATACCCAGATATTTGCTCAAAAAATAAGGGTAATTACTTTCGTTGAAGTTAACGCTCGCTCCCAGGTTGCGCGTCCAGTCTATTTTAGCGAGGCTGATCTCCTGATTCCTTAATTTCACTTCATGATCCAGTCCGTCTTCTGCGGGGTCGTTCCTCCAGGCCAGTTGTACCAGGTAATCTTCAAAATCCCTCGGTTTGACTCCGCCAAACGGCGGCGCATTCTCGTATTTAGCGGCGGGGGCGTTATTTTCGTTGGCAGGGAATGTTGTTTGGGCGGTTATCGTTGACAGCGTACTGAGAACGACAAAAAAAGGAGGAAGAATTTTCACGGGCGCAATGTTTTATAAATGTATATCTATTTCTCAAAAGTGATATGGCAAAATTGATACCATAAATATTGATATATACATTGCAAAATTACTCATTTTAACAGACGGCGGTTAGTTTTTATTTTTTTTAAATAAATCAACATAAAAATATTTTGTTACCCGTATAATTTATATTTTTATGCGACAGTCGCTTTCCCGCCCGGGAAACCGGCAAATATGAAAAATCTATTTATTCATTCGATTCAATCGCAAAAAATGGAAACCAACGATTTATTAGACATGGGCTTATCGGCCAACAGCCCTAAACTCTCTATCGCCGATAAGGCGTATATGCAGGTGGCGGCCAAATGGGCAAAATTCCTCGCTATTGTGTATTTTATTTTTGAGGGCCTAATGGTTTTAGTCGCTTTTGCGCTGATAGCTGGCGGTTCAGCGTTAGGCGCCATGTTCGCAGGTACGGGCTACGGCGTTTTAGGCGCCGGTTTTGGCGCCGCCATCGGACTCATTTACCTTATTTTTATCGCCCTCGCTTTTTTTCCAACGCTCTATTTGTACCGTTTCGCCGCCCGGACGCAGGACGCTCTCCGCTCTTCCAACGACGACCAACTGACGGACGCCTTCAAAAACCTGAGCGCCATGTTCAAATTTATGGGCATTATGATGGCGGTTATTTTAGGATTTTACGCGCTAGCCATTGTTTTTGGAGGGCTGGGGGCGCTTATGAGCCGCTGAGCGCTTTTCCGGTATAAGTTATTTTTTTGTATATTTACGTCGGCGAGCGAAATTCCTTGAAATTCGTTCGCCGACGCTTTTTTTTCCGAATCTTCCATATTGGAGAAGGGCTCCGCGAAGAACCGGGAAAAATTAAGCGCGTAACTGAGCTCGAAATTTAAGCATATTGATAAATACAAATGAGATGACTATTGATCATTATTTAAACAAAGTACTTCAAGGCGATTGTCTGGAGGTTTTGCAAAAGCTGCCCGATGCAAGTATTGATATGATATTATGCGATCTGCCTTACGGAACAACGCAAAATAAGTGGGATAGCGTTATACCTTTAGATAAACTTTGGAAAGAATACGAAAGAATTATAAAGGAAAATGGAGCTATAGTTTTAACAGCGCAAGGATTATTTACCGCTAAACTAATATTAGACTTCTTGCGAAAGTAGTTTAAAGCGCTTCTATTATCTTTGCGCATGGAAAAATATGCTCAAATAGGAGAATTAAGCGCAAAAGCGCATAAACGTTTAACCGGCGTTAGCCATGCGACGTTCGCCTGCATGG
>JBBRMZ010000135.1:0-12958 GCA_038230555.1 Chitinophagales bacterium | reverse complement strand
CTTCGAAGATGAAATTCTTAAAATGCCGCCATAAACTTATGTCACAACTTGTACTATCGCCAAACTTTCAAAGAACTATGAAGATAAATAACTATAATTTAATTAAAATAAACTTTGTTGCATTAGATTACTGAATGCAAGATGGTTATAATCGACCCGGTTATATAATTAATTATGCGAATAACGGGTTAAAAACCAGCAATAGCGGTTTGACGCCGGGCTGCCTTTTGCGGATATCCAACTCTACACCATGATGAATACGGCGATTTTGAGTTGCCTATTATTAGTTCGATCTTTTCCTAAACCGGGTATATTCAGAGAGGTGGGTCATACCTGACTCATACCTGACTTATATAGGGCTTATATAGGGCTTATATATGACTCAAGGGGTTTATGAAAACGGATGGTTATTAAGGATAACGGACGTCCGGGCCGGGATTTAGGAGAAGAAAGGGGTTATGCTCCCGTTGTATCCATTTCTGATTTTCGGGTCTATTATCCCGGCGGACTTCTGGAGCTTTTCATCCCATTATTCGCATTAAATATAAAAAGAATGGAAACGAATACAATTATCTTATTGGCGGCGTCTTTTTTCGCCGTCGCCGTTCTTTATGCTTCCGTCGGCCACGCGGGCGCTTCTGGCTACCTGACGGTGATGGCGCTAGCCGGACTAGCCCCGGCGATGATGAAACCTACGGCTTTATCGCTCAATCTGCTGGTGGCGACCATTGGGGCCGTTAAATTTTACCGCGCGGGCTATTTCTCCTGGTCTATTTTTCTCCCTTTTGCCATCGGCTCCGTACCGTTTGCGTTCTTAGGCGGCAAGCTGACGCTGACCGACGCGACCTATAAAGCTCTGACCGGCGCGGTGTTGCTGTTCGCCGCCTGGCGGCTGTTCCAATACGCGAAAAGCGACGCCGTAAAGGACGTTAAAACTATTCCATTATATGCGAGCGTGCCGATGGGCGCCGGACTGGGTTTGTTGTCAGGGCTAACGGGCGTGGGCGGCGGCATTTTTTTAAGTCCCCTGCTGGTGTTTATGGGGTGGGCGGAAATGCGGCAGATCGCGGGGATCGCCGCCATGTTTATTTTGGTCAACTCCATAGCCGGGCTGGCGGGAATCTGGGTAAGCGCCCCGGCGTCGCTGCGATTACTGCCGTCGGCTTTACCGGTTTTCCTGTTGGCAGCCGGGGCGGGCGGCTGGATCGGTTCCGAATACGGCGTTAAAAAACTGGCGTCGCCGACTTTGCGTAAATTGATCGCCGTCGCCATGGCCATTGCGGCTTTTAAAATGTTGTGGGAATCATGGCATAAATAGTTGTTAGCCGTTAGCTTTTAGCTTTTAGCCTTCTCCTTTTTTAATGAATATATAGGAATGATTCATGTTTATTTCTATAATATATTTATTTTCAATAAATTAAATTTGTAGTTATTAGCTAACGGCTAATAGCTAACAACTTACCTCTTTTATGACCCGTTTGCTATTATTCTTCGTTTTATTAATCCCGTTCGGAATCCGCGCTCAATCTTTCACCTCCGTCGAACCGGTTATCGGCAATCAGTACGGCAGTTTTGAACTGCGCCTCATCCGGCCATTTTCGGAAAAGAGCCGGTTTACTTTTTTCTCAAAGGATTATTTTACCGTCAAAAAAACCACCTATGCGACGACTTTCAATTTGTTGAATACGGTCTCCTATGGGTTGAATAAAAACATAGGTCTGGCCATGTCCGTACAACTGATCGACCAAGCGGCGATGCTGAAAGCCGGGCTTCGACTTTCGCAGCGGGCGGGCGGATTTTATGGATATTCCATTTTCTCTTTTGATTACGCCATCGTAACTAAATATTCGTATATTATATTACTTCGGCAAAAACTTGGGTGGGTCTACGGACAGTTGGACCTGTTGGGTAGCGTCGGCCTGTCGGGAAATTATTTGTCAAGCAATCAGCGCGCGCGCTTGGGAATCAATCTCGGGACGGTGCAATTTGGCGGGGCTGCGGATTTCAACGAACGGAAAGCCGTCGCGACAGGTACAAATTTTGGGGTCTTTTTACGGAAGGAACTCAACAACTAAAAAGCAAAGGCCGCCGTCGGCGACCTTTGCTTCTTAAAAACTACAAAATACTAACATAAACAAAGAGGTCGATAGCAGATTCGAACTGCTGTACGAGGTTTTGCAGACCTCTGCCTAACCACTCGGCCAACCGACCATTTTTTCCTATCCGGCTAAAGGAACCGCAAATATATACCTTTTTTGAATTACCGCAAAATTATTTTCAATCCCTTTACGCATTCTAAACCTTATACGGGTAGAGAGCGAACTTTGTTTTCATCCGGTTACTTATAGAGGTCAAAGTAATGGATAAATATCTATTCACAGGGTTTTTCTACTGCGAGCCGCCAAAGTGTTGACGAATTTTAAAGATGAGCGCTTTATCCAGTTCCTTTATTTATAACTTACTTGTTGCAAAAGTTAAATCCGCGTTAAAAGTCGCGCCCGCCGTCAACCAAACTGTATATTTGTATATTATACGTATTGTTATTTTTTGCTTGCCGGTCTATTTGCCCAAAAATATGGAATCTGATAGCTGACGGCTGATAGCTGAAAGCTACCTTACATCATGGATAAAAAAATTATTTGGGGTATTATTCTGCTGATGACCGCTTCGGTAGTGGGGATTATGACTCTACAGATCACGCTCATTAATCATTATTATAACCTCGAAGAGCAAAACTTCAGCGCCGCCGTTTTTAGCGCCATGGACAACGTGGTTAATCGGCTCGAAGTCAACGAAAAGGTCGAAAAATTCAACGGCTACTCCGCGCAAACGCCCGATTTCCTGGCCATCGAACAGTCTTTCCACGGTATCGACGCCTCACCCGACGATTTTCCGCTCGATTCAACGCTGGTCAAACAGCACAACCAATCGGTTAGGCGTTTTTTTTATATCGACTACCCGCTGGAAGACCGGATCAATTGCGAGCGGCTGGATACGTTTTTGCGACAGTCTTTTCGCAGTCATCATCTTCAGCTCAAAAAATTTCAATACGGCGTCTATTCCCGGAGTTATAAATCGTTCATCATCCTGAACGGCGTATCTATGCTTGCCGGCCACGCGGTCGCGCCGTCGGAACAATTGATTAATTCTCAATACCGTGCCGACGTTTTTCCCGGAGATCCTTTACCGCCCGGCTCGCTTTACGTGTACATTCCCAGTAAAGCTGCGATTGTCTGGAAAGAACTTTGGCTGCCGTTGTTGCTGGGCCTGGCTTTTTCCATGATCATTATTACCTGTTTTGCTTATACGATCAATATCATTTTCAAGCAAAAGAAAGTGTCTGAGATGAAAAACGACTTCATCAACAATATGACCCACGAGTTCAAAACGCCCATTGCCACTATTTCTCTGGCCTCCGATTCGATTAGCAGCCCGTCCATTATCAATAACCCGGAAAAGATCAAACGGTTTGCCGACGTCATCAAGCAGGAGAACAGGCGCATGAACAGCCAGGTGGAAAAAGTACTGCAAATGGCGCTCATCGACCGCGACGAATACAAACTTCACCTGGCGTCGGTGGACGTCAACGAGGTCGTCCGGCAGGCGGTGATGAACGCGTCGCTCGTTGTAGAAAAGCGTTCCGGCTCCATTGCCGCTTACCCGAACGCGACGAACCCGGTTGTGGAAGGCGATCTGACGCATATTTCCAATGTGGTTAATAATCTGCTGGACAACGCTAATAAATATTCGCCCGAACATCCCGAAATTACTGTGACCACCCGCAACGTTGTCAACGGCGTCGAAATCACGGTTGCCGACAAAGGAATTGGCATGTCTAAAGAAGCCCGCAAATTTATTTTTGATAAGTTCTATCGCGTGCCCACGGGCAACCTGCACGACGTAAAAGGTTTTGGGCTGGGGCTGACCTATGTGCGCGCCATGATGATTGCTCATAAAGGCCAGATCGACGTCAAGAGCGAACTTGGGAAAGGCAGCGCCTTCACGTTGTTCTTCCCGTTCAGGGTAGGCCTTGAAAATGCCGAAACGGGGCGAAATCAATAAATTGGGTTTGTTTTATTTCTTCTTCGGCATAGTATTTTCGTATCAATATTTATGCCCTGGCAAAACATGCTCCGCAAAAATGTCTTCTAAATAAATTTATTTTATTTTCATTTTACCCATATTAGGTTATGTGGAAAGAATTTCCCGATATTCGCTCAATTAAGTATCCGTATAAAAACCAACGCGATTAGGACTTTTGCCTATCCTTGACGAGATCGGGATAATTTATTTACAATCAATCAATTATAGCCTACGTAGCAAACGGCTGTTTAGAAATTTTGCATAAACTGTTTTGCTTATAAGGTTCTTAAACGTCCGTGATTTTTGCCAGACGCCGAAACATTTATTAAGATTAGAATAATTAGAAAACATTTGGTGAAAACGGATATGCGGAAACGTTTATCCGTTTTTTGTGCGGGTCATTTTTTCAGCCAGTTGATTTAGCGACAAAATGGTTAAAAAGATCACCGCGCCGGGAGCGACCGCCATCCACCACGCGCCCGGATAAACCTGCGCGTCGTGAAGTAAACTGCCCCAGGTCACGCTTTCAGGCGGCAAACCCAGACCCAGGAAAGAAAGCGCCGACTCCAGCAAAATAGCCGCGGCAAAATTGAACAATGCGCCGGTCCAGACGGGCGTCCCAATATTGGGCAAAATATGACGCGTCAGAACGCCCCATCGACCGACGCCGAGCGCTTCTGCCGCCTCTACGTATTCCAGCCGGCGTACGCGCAACGTTTCTCCCCGCGCGATACGCGCAATCTGCGTCCAGCCAAAAAAAGCGATTAGCGCCGACAAACTCCAAACTGAAGGACGTCGAACAATGGTCAGCAAAACGAGTATCCACAACAACGGCGGAATGGATTGCAGGATCTCGACCGTCCGCATCAGAAAAGCGTCGACCGGCAAAACGACGCTCCAGCGGCCATAAACTGGAAAAAAGGAACGAAGCAGGCGCGAGGCGCCCCAACAGGCCGCGCCCAACAGGCTGCCCAATAAAATAAGGCCCATAAAAACCGGCGCCACCGAAAGACCGGATTGTAAAAAGGCGAAACAGTTAAAACACCAGAAAATAGCCGCGCTTCCCCATAGCGCGACGGTCGCTAACGGCGCCCGCGCGGTTCCTGCCCCCCAATAGCCGGCTGCCAGCCCGACGCCCAAGCCAAAGACCAACCCGAGCAGGGTGGAAACGATCCCCACGACCAGCGCCGTCCGGCAGCCCGCAATCATTCCCGCCGCAACGTCACGTCCGATCTGATCCGTTCCCAGCCAGTGCCGGTAATAGACAGAAGCAATTTCCTGCGCGTCGAACGGACTTTTATAATCGGCATTGGCGGCGTCCTGCGTGGTCGCCGCGTAGGGGAGGAGCGGCGGAACCCAATCGCCGGGCTGCGGAACGCGGGCGATCTGGTTCCCGAAAGCGCCGCAAAGAGCGACGGCGAACAAAAACAGCGTAGCCGCGCGCGTCTGTCGAATCGCCTTACGGATTCTATAAAATCTGTTGGATCGACCGCCGGCGGTTAATGCATCCCCTGCATTCATTCTTTTATATTTTTGTATTTACCGGAGCAATTGACCCGGAACGTTTGAATTCCGATCGGTCATATATGCGCTGATTTCATGGCCGTAAAGATAATGAAAATGCCGCCCGCCGTTTAAAGGATTCTGCTAACATCCGGCGGCGCCCATTCCTATATCCAGACCTGGTACCGCGTAGCGGCAACCAACGGAACTTGCAATTATACGATTAATTCGCTCGCTTTTATGCCCGCCCGACTTCTCCTTGCCCGGCATTTGTAAAAAACCGGGCGTCAGGGCGCTGCCGGTTGAAAGAATTTGGGCGCCTAAGCGAGAGGTTTGTTAAAAAGAGAGAATTAAAAAACCGTTTTTTAGCTTCGTCCGTATTTTAGTTTCGGCGTATTTTAGCCGGTCTAATTTTTATAGATTTGAAAACTATGCCAGGTTGTTTATTTAATTCATCATATATGAACATATAATTTACCCGGTCGCCGACAGATGTTTTAAAAAACACGTGCAGATGTCTGAACAACGAACGAACGCCTCTATGCCCTCTTTTTTAACCAGCGGTCACATGAGTAAAATCGAGTGGTCAAATACCCCTTTGGGAGCCGTTGATGAATGGGAATGCGGTTTACTGACGAGCGCGAGCGTTTGTTTGAACGGGTCTGCGCCTGCCATTTTATGCTGGGGCCCTCAAATGACGGCTATTCACAATGCCGCTTTTCAAAAAACTTTCCCAGATTTAATTGGCGCTTTAGGAAAATCCATGCAGTTAGCCTGCCCCGAAGTCTGGGCGGCGCATGGCGCGACCCTGCGGCGGGAAGTATTGGGCGAGGAAGACCCAGCGCCCGGAGACAACCTCAACGCCTCCGGCCGGGACGCCGCAATCCCGCACCTTGCCGTTCAAGGCAGGTTTACTTATACGCCGATTTTTCAAGGCAGAAAAGCGGCGGGCGGCGTTTTTGTGTTAAATCCCGAAGCGACTACGCCAGAAGTTGCGCAGGGAAACGCTATTTTTCAAAATCTATTTGACGCTATCTTAGCGCCGATGGCGGTGGTCAATATGCGGCGGCAATATGTGCAGGTCAACGAGGCCTACACGCGGCTGACGGGCTATAAGCTAAAAGACCTGAAGCAAAAGACCCTGTTCGACGTGACGCACCCGGATGACGCGGCGCCCAACCTGGAGCTTCTCCGGCAATTGGAAACCGGCCAAATATCCAGTTTTATTTTTGAAAAAAGGCTGCAAAAGAAAGACGGCGCCTGGATATGGATCAAAACCAATATGACCCTGGTGACGGACGAGGCAGGCAAACCATTGCAGATCGTCGCCCTGATTGAAGATATCGACCATGCCCGCGAAACGGAGAAAGCGCTGAAAGCGACCGATCTGGAATTTAAACAAATACTGGATTCTATTCCGCATATTGCCTGGACGGCCCGGCCCGACGGGTATCTTGATTATTATAACCGGCGCTGGTACACGTATTCGGGATTTGATGAGGGGTACAGTGAAGCCGCCCCCGTTGAAAAAGGTTATAACGAGCAAAAATGGACGACCATCCTCCACCCCGACGACGTTGAACGATGTTTTTCCACCTGGGCGGAGTCCATCCGGACGGGTTTGCCCTACGATATTGAATACCGGTTTGTCGATCCCAAGAACCCGGGCGGTTATCGCTGGTTTTTGGGTAAAGCCCTGCCCATTAAAGACGAGGCGGGTCGGGTCGTAAAATGGTTTGGCACCTGCACCGACATTGACGACCTGAAACATATCGAGCAAACGGCCCGGGAAAACGAGGAGCGTTTCAGAAGGTTAGCAGAAGACGCTCCAATTTTTGTATGGATCAGAAATGCCTCCGGCGACCTGGAATATATTAATCAACAATATATCGATTATATTGGATTCAATCCTTTACCCGCTCATCCCAATTACATAAACGCTTTTCAGGCGGAGCTTTTACATCCCGCCGATCTTGAACGGGTACGTAGCGTTTCTGAAAAAGCCTATTCCACGCAATCCGCCTTTTCGATAGAAGCGCGATTGAAAGAAAAAAAGACGGATTTATATAATTGGTTCCTTTTAAAATCGACGCCCCGGTGGACAGAAGGCGAATTTGCCGGTTTTATTGGTACGGGTATTAACATTAATCCACAAAAAGTCAATACTTTAGAACTGGAGCAACGCGTCGCCGACCGCACTACAGAATTACAAGAAGCGAACCGTCAACTGGAAAGGTCCAATAAAGAACTTGAGCAATTTGCCTACACGGCCAGTCACGACCTCCAGGAACCGCTGCGCAAGATCATGACATTTGGAGATATACTGAACATGCGCGGCCAAAACCTGAGCGAACGCGACAAACAGTTGGTGCAAAAAATCATCGCCGCGTCCGAACGTATGTCGACGCTGATACAGGATATATTGCGGTTTTCAGGAACCGCGCGTCATAAGGAAGCGTCCAAGCCGGTCGATCTCAATGTGGTCGTTCAACATATTGTAGAGGATCTGGAGATTATGGTCAATCAAAAAAAGGCGATCATTGCTTACGACAACCTGCCGACCCTGACGGCCATTCCGATACAAATGAACCAGTTGTTTTATAACCTGATTGGTAACGCCCTGAAATTTGCAAAAAAAGACGTCCCGCCGGTAGTGGAAATTCATTGCCGTAAACTTCCGACGGAGGAATCCGCCCAGGACGCCCTCCTTGTCGCCGGCCTGGATTATGTGGAAATTACGGTTTCGGATAACGGCATAGGCTTTCAGAAAGAATATGCGGACAAGATATTTGAAATGTTCCAGCGGCTGCACGAACGTTCCGCATATACGGGTACGGGCATCGGACTCGCGCTTTGCCGCAAAATCGTCGAAAACCATAAAGGCGTCATCTCCGCGCAATCGACGCCCGGGCATGGCAGCGTTTTTACGGTTCTGCTGCCGGAAAATTTACAATAGCCGATAGCTTACTTCTTAATTAACGATCTCGACTGTTCGACCGAGCCGTTTTGCAATTTTGCATAATATGTTCCCGCAGGCAGACCTGAACCGTCAAACTGTACCTTATATTTTCCCGCTTCAAAATCGCCGTCCACGGGGGTCGCGATGAGTTTATTTTCGGCGTCATAGATCTGTACGATGACTTCGCCTCCTGCGGTTTTGTATTCAATGGTGGTGGTCGAAGTGAACGGGTTTGGCGTGTTGGAGATCAGGTTGACGCCCGCCGTCGCGTTTTTATCGCTCGTCAGGCCTGCCCGTTCCCTGGTTTTAATAATTGGCAGCGGTTCAAAATTGCGCAACAGCGTGGTGTTCAATTCCGTTTCGCCTACGCCGAACCAGTTGCGCAGCACGGACGCATAGACCGTCCTGAAATCATGTTGCATCGGCACGTTTGAATTGACGTCCGCATTGACGGGAATATCCGGATTTTTACCCAAAATACCGCCTTGCGTTAGCGCGCCGAAGACAAAAAGGGGAGCCGCCGCGCCGTGGTCGGTACCGCCGCTGGCGTTGGATTTGATCCTTCTGCCAAATTCAGAGAAGGTCATGCCAACGACCCGTTTTTCAAGCCCCAGTTTTTCGAGATCGTCGGTAAACGCTTTGACGGCGTCCGATAGCTGCCCCAGGAGGCGCGCCTGGGTTCCTTTGGTGTGATCGGCGGCGTCGACTTGGTTGGAGTGCGTGTCGAAACTGCCAATGCTGACCATATAGACCCTCGTTTTCAACCCGCCGCTGATGAGTTTCGCTACGGATTTTAGCTGGTCGCCCAACGGATTTTTCTCCGGGTAAACCTCCTTATTAGCTCCCGCATTATAGGCTTTTTTGACAACGTCGCCGTATTCGCGGCTTTGGGCGGCCACCGAACGCGCGTAAGCCAGTTCGGCGCCCATATTGCCCGGAGGCGTCGGTTCTACCGTACCGTTCGCAAAATTATAGAGATCGTTGGGGCTATTGATCGTGACGCCCATTACGGCGACGGGGCCGTCAAACAGGGTCGCAATATAAGGCCCGATCTGGATCGCCAGGGGATGCGGCATGGTCGCGTTGGGGTATCCTACTGGATAGTTGCGGTATTCTGCGTTCAGATAGCGCCCTACCCAGCCCGACAGCGCTACTTCGTCGCTGTTGGTGGCCGTCATCCAGATATCCGTCGCCCGGAAGTGGGAGAAATTGGGTTGCGGATAGCTGACGGCCTGCACGATCTGTAGCTTCCCTTCGTTGAACATGGCCTGCATCCCCGTCATGGCAGGATTTAAACCCGTGGCGTCAAAGCCGTTGAGTTTCAATACTTTATCTTCCGGGATTAATATATTGGCGCGGGCAGCGGAAAGGGCGCCGTACTGATCGACAGGGATCACCATATTCAACCCGTCGTTGCCGCCGGACATCTGGACAATGACCAAAATGTGATCGGTTTCGATAAGGGAGTTCGTCAGCGCGTTTATCCAGGGCGTCGAACCGAAAGCCCGCACGCTATATCCTTGCAGGAAGGCGGGCAGTAAAGCGCCGGCCGCCGCTCCTTTCATAAAATCTCTTCTTTTCATTTTAGCTGTTAGCTTTTAACCATTAGCTGTCAGCTAATAGCTTTGATTGTATTGCAATTTTATTGAAACACTTCTAAATTATTCGCGTCGCGCGCGCGGGAGGGGGTAGGAGACGTCCTTTTCCCGGATTTTAAATCACAATTAGCGCTGTCCACCACTCGTCATTCATCGCTTTTTTAACAAATCTGGTATTCCGAGCGGTCGACTAATCCTTTAAGCATTCCCTGCAAACGCATAATGACTACGTTGGCTTTTTCTTTGTTGGTTGGGTCGGCGCGGTAAGCATTCCAAGCGTCGGTCCAGTAGTGGTCGCTGATCTGGCCGGACAACAAGGTGGAGGCTTTTAACCTGGTTTTAAATTCCGGCGTTGCGGGTATTTGATATAGAAATTGCGCGGCGTCGTTAATTAATTCGTCTGCATTGTCCGGATGAGCAAATTGCGCGGCAAAATTGACCACGTCGATTACCACTTTGGAGCCGCCGCCCAAGCCGTATCCATTCGGCGTGAATAATTGGTCGGCAAAACGCAAGCGGCGCGGGTAGCTGTCGGTATTCAGCCACAACTGGTGATATTGCGGCGCTTCATAATATGCAGGCCAGCCTGCTACATTGGGCGGGTCGCCTATCTGCTGTCCCTGGGCGCGGACGCCATTATTGCTCAGCAATACATTCCATCCGTTGTATTGTTCTTTGAACAGCGCGTCTTCCGGGAAAACGATATTGAACTCGCGGGTTAGACCGACGACATAATCGACCGGGCTTTTGATCATGCAGCCCCGGACGGACGGATCAAAAAAATGACGGCTGCCCAAAAGCGCCTGCATCACGGGCTTGATCTCGTAATTATTTTTCCGGAAAATATCCGCCAACGGCGCGATCACGTCTTTTTCAACGGCGTCGTCGATCTTATAATAAACAAAAAAGCGGTACAGTTTGCGGCAAATAAATTTCGCGCTTTCCGGGTTGTTCAGAATCATACTGATCAGATCGTCAATCTCGGCCCCGCCGTCGGCAGGTCTGCCTTTGATCACCGTATTTTTATAAAAAGCGGAAAACGTTTTATCATTCGGATCATGTCGACCGGGGACAAATTCCGAATGGGCGCTTTGATCTTTGGTTTGATTTTTAACTACCCACCCGGTCAAGACCCGCGCGGCGGCTTTGACGTCGCCCTCGGTATAATGGGAATCGGGGCCTTTACCGATGGTGAACAACTCCTGCAATTCGCGGCCATAATTTTCGTCGGGCGCGTTCTTATTATTAGAACCGCCGTTCAGGTAGCGCAACATGGCGGGATCAAGGGTAATTTCTTTCAAGAACGTCCGAAAATTGCCCATCGCGTTGCGCCGCAGGGTCATTTGGCGCCAATAAGCATTGGAGGAGGGGAAATTGTTGAGCTGGTTAGAAAAATGGTTGTCCCAGAAAAGAACCATTTTTTCCTGTATGCTCCGGTTTTGGCGGACCATCAGCCCAAGCCACCATTTGCGCAACGAATCTCGCCGCTGGCCGTTAACCTTTCCATTATCTGCCGCCGTCGTCCAACTTTGTCCATAGACCACGTCCGGATCCCGGTCTTCATTGGTTTTTTTATCAATAGCCTGATAATCTTTTAGCGGCGCGGTCGTCGGGAGTTCCGGCACGGTCGTTAGCTCCGCAATGGCGTCTTTAAACGAACGGCCTTTGAAATAATCAAGGTCTTCCTTTCTCGCTCCGAACATGGCTCGCTTGAGCAGGTGGAGGACTTCATCTTCTCCAAATTTTCCATTGTAGGGTTTTAAACCGTCTCCTTTTACAGGCTCTTTATCAAATATTTCTACAGACAGACCTGACGTCAATACTGCGTCCGCCGCCTTTAACCCGGCGCCCAGGTCATGGATCTCGCTATTCATAGTGGATGATTTTTAAATAAACGATCCGTTAATTCTTCCGGATGTCATAGAGGATAGACTGAAAACGCGCCGTCGCGGTTTAAGCGGACGGCGCGTTTTCACATTATTTTAACGCGGTATATACAGGCAGGCGGAAAGAGGACGTAAATCATCCTGCGCTATTTTTATTCCAGCACCTTAAACGTAGTTCGCCGGTTGGCCTGGTGCTCGTCTTCGGTGCATTTTTTGCAATCGCAAACAACTGCGGGCATACTTAAACCATATCCCTTAGCAACTAAACGGTCGGCCGCCAGTCCTTTAGAAATTAAATAAGCGACGGCGCTGGAAGCCCGTTTTTGCGAAAGCGTTTCATTATAGGTTGCGCCGCCCCGGCAGTCGGTATGCGAGGAGAGTTGAATCTTGATCGCCGGATTTTGCTGTAAGGTTGCCGCCAGGCGGTCGAGCGTAGGCTCGGCGTCTTTGCGGATATTCCATTTATCAAAATCGTAGTAAATGTTTTCCAGTACGATTTCCTTATTGCGGTAAATTTTGTCCAGCACAATTTCGATTTCAAAGCGCTGAATTGGATTGGCCGGGTCTTTGCCGATTCCTTTGGTCGTGAAAGTCGTCTGGTTAGTCAAATATTCCGGGTGGGCGGCTGAAAACCGATAGTCGGTCAGACTGTCCAGTTCCAGGCTAAAACCGCCGTCTATATTGACGGTGACTTCGCGGCGCTGATTATTGAAGTTGATCGTCACTTTGCTGTCCGGCAACGGCTTGCGGCCTATCACCGGAGTGTTCGGATTATCAGCGATCCCGTGTATCTTTTCCAGTACCACGCCGTCAAGGATCATTTTATAAGCGATGATCTTTTTTCTCGTCGTGTCCGGCGGCGGAAGGGGCCGCGGCTTAGGCGTCCGGTATTCAAAACGGTAAACGTCGTCGTTTCCTTTACCGCCTTT
>JBBRMZ010000134.1:0-12982 GCA_038230555.1 Chitinophagales bacterium | reverse complement strand
ATGTGAAGAATATTCATAATCCGTCGATTACGGTGTTTCTGCCGCCAAAAGAAAAAGCAACGGGCGTCGGCGTAGCCATTTGTCCTGGGGGAGGTTTTACCGCGCTGGTGTATAATTCGGAAGGACGCGACGCCGCTGAATATTTCAATAGTATCGGAGTAGCCGCGTTTGTATTAAAATATCGCTTGTTCCGGGAACCCAATTCGCCGTACACGCTCGAAAAACACGTGCGGCAGGACGCTTACCGGGCCATGCGGCTGGTTCGTAGCCGCGCTGCGGAATGGGGCGTGAACCCCGCGAAGTTAGGGATTATGGGATTTTCGGCGGGCGGCGAAACGGTTGCGATGGTTGCCTACGGAAGCGGAAAAGGGGACGCCGCCGCACCCGACCCGATAGACCGGCTGGACGGAAAACCTAATTTTCAAATACTCATATATCCCGGTCCGCTCGGCATTCCGGAATCCGTGGGCGCGGACGCGCCGCCCGCCTTTTTATTGGTCGCCAATGAAGACGTTTGCTGTTCGCCCCCGGTCGTCCAGTTGCTGCAGAAATACAGGGAAGCCAAAGTTCCAGTTGAGGCGCATATTTACGGCGAGGGCGCCCACGCATTTAATATGGGCAAGCGGTCGATCTTCCGGTCGCTAAAAACATGGCCGCAAAGGCTGACTGACTGGTTAACGGACAGCGGGATTTTGACGCCTGCCGCAGAGCCGGCGGGCGTTTTTGCCAATCATCAGGATGTGGGTCTTCCTAAAATTACGGGTTCTGCCGCTTATGATTCGCTGACTAAGGCTTATACGCTGACGGGGAGCGGAAATAATATATGGGCTGAAAGGGATGAATTTCAGTATGCATATAATCTTATGAAAGGAGATTTCAAGTTGACCGCGCATTTTGAATTTACAGGGGCAGCTTCTGATCCGCACCGGAAAATAGGATGGATGGTTCGGGATTCCCTGGGCTCCGGAGACGCTCATATTAGCGCGGTCGTTCATGGCGACGGACTGACCGCCTTGCAGTGGCGCCCAAAAAAAGGCGCCGTGATGAGCGCGCCGGAAAACGAAATACGCGCTCTTGGGAAAAATTATCAGCTGGTTCAACTCGAACGGAAAGGGAAAATTTTTACGATGCGGGTCGCGCCCAAAGACGGCACCCAGTTTGAAACGGTAGGCATAAAAGAAATGGATAACCTAAGCGATCCCGTTTACGTTGGTTTGTTTATTTGCGCGCATAATGAAAAAGTAACCGAAACGGCCAGGGTCAGTAATGTTATAATAAAATAAAATTATAATTTGCGCTCATTGGCTTTTAATACCCTTAAAAAGTTTCCGCCCAAAATTTTGGTTAAGTCTTTCGGGCTATAACCTTTTTCTAATAACGCTTTTGTAATAAGAGGATAAGTTGTCACGTCGTCCAATTGTTCGGGCGGGGATTCGATGCCGTCAAAGTCGGAACCCAGGCCGACATAATCCACGCCGACGAGGTTAATGATATATTCAATATGCTTAATCAGCAAAGATAAAGGCGCGCGGAGCGCTTTCACTTCGTCGGCATATTTGGCAAAGAGAAATTCGTCGGCGATAAAATATGCTGCGCCACTTTTAATGATCGAATCTCTTTCCGCCTTATGGGCTTCGGAAAATGCTTCTTTGCGCCGCATATAGGTACTGTCCAAAAAGCCGGAATAAAAATTTACCTGTATGACCCCGCCGTTTTTAGCTACGGCTTTGATCTGATCGTCTTTCAGGTTGCGCTGGTGCGGGCATAATTTATAAACGCAGCTATGCGACGCGATCACCGGTTTTGTCGTGGTATGGATGGCGTCCCAGAAGGTTTGTTCGCCTACATGGCTGATATCCACGATCATACCCAGGCGGTTCATGCGTTGGACTACCTGTTTGCCAAAATCCGTAAGGCCCTTGTGTTTCAGGTCTTTTTTATGGGTTTCATCAGCCGCGCTGGTTGCCCAGTCGGTCGAGTTGTTCCAGGTAAGGGTCATGTACCGCGCGCCGCGTTTGAAGAGCGCGTCTAATTTATGCAGGTCGTCTTCGATCATGTGACCGCCCTCGACGCCGAACATAGCGGCTAATTTCCCTTGTTTGACCGCTTTATATAATTGCGCGCTATTGGCGACTTTCTCGATTTTGTCAGGGTTTCGCTTAGTCACCGCGTCCAACGTATCCATTTGTCGGTTTGCAAAAGCATAAGGGTTCTTTTGTTCGCCGTCGCAAAAAACGGAAAATAGCTGTACGTCGACGCCGCCCTGTTTCCATCTGCTCAGGTCGCTGTGCGTTTTGCCCCTGAGGTCCGTATCAAAGGCAAGTCCTTTTTCGGTGGCCTGGGTCAGTATATCATTATGCGTATCAACCACAATTGCCTGATCGTGAACGGTTTGATAGGATTGAGCGAATAGCGAAAGCGCGGGCGCGAGAAAAAGAAACAACCATACTTTTTTCATCTTGAGATATTTTCCGACTCTACGGGAGCCATTATTCATAAAGGCCCGGAAAGTTAGTTTATTTATGGGAAACCACCCATTAATCCAATAATTCCCCGCTTACCTACCACCATCCGTGCATCGCAGCCCACCGCGACGACGGCTTCTTTGACTGTTCGGGCCGCATAGCACAGCGGTCTTAAAGGACCAAGAGGACACTACAAAGATAAGCTATTTTCTTAAATAAAACAAATAATTTTAAACTAAATGTTGCTATTGCGCGTATTGTTTGATCTGGACCAAGATGGGCGGTATTTAAGGATTGACGGTGATGGGGTTGCGGGAGTATCTATGACTTATATACGGCTCGTATAGGGCTTATATACGGGACAAGGGGGCGGCGAAAGAAGCCTGGGCTTTGAGGAAGGATCACGCCCGACGGGAACGATGAAGGGGGCTGTTGCCGGGGGCGAGGGGGCTCAATGAGGCATAAGGAAAAAAAGGCAGGCATTTTATATACCCTATGAATAGGGTGTTTTTGAGTTACCTATTCGTTCGACCTTCTCCTAAATTGAATACATTTTGGGCGGGGCGGTCATACCTGACTCATACCTGACTTATATGTGCCTTATATGTGCCTTATATGTGACTCAGGGGTTTATGAATCACGGGAGATTATTAAGGATAAACGGACGTCCGAGTTGGGATTTGCAGAGATGTAAAGATTAGCAGCATGGGGCTTGCAGGTTTGGTATTTTTTTGTACTGAATTTTCAGGGTATACACTTATTCATTATCATTTTTTTAAAATAGGGCCATCAATATTGACAAATAATCAAAAAAAAACTATATTCGTATATAATTAGGTCGGGCAAATATATAGGGACTATCGGTATAAAAACCCCCCTTATTCCCATATAAGCTCTATATATTTTTGGCGCAAAGTCCAAAGAAAAGCCTGAATGCAAAAGGTTGGAAGGAGTCGCTTACCATTATTATAAACGTTTACAAAAAAATGAACAATTAAAATTAAAAAAACAATAATTAACAATGAACCATTGTTATATTTGCGAATCGATCGACTTAACCACCATCCCGCTCATTATAAGGTTCATTGACAATTTAAAAAAAGGAAATGAAAAATAAAAAACCAAATAACCACTCTTCCATCAGCCGGGATATTCCTTCGCCTACTTCCATAACCACCGTAGTAACTTCCGATCCCGTCAATGCGTATGATTATTATATAGACTATCATTCGGAGGATCCGATTTCGGTTTCCGCAGACTTCAAAACAGACGATCAACTCAGCGCAGTTTTTGAACGACTACTGTTAGACGGACACGCCATATCATTGCCCGTTCAGACCAATGGGAAAGTCTATATAGGGAAATCAAAAGATCTGGCCGACTATTCCTTAGACGGCGTGCTGCGCGTCGTTGTATTAAATTGTTCCAATACAGATCCTGAAAAGAAGAAGATAGAAGTCGTCGCACATGGAGGGCCCAAACAGCCGCACGAAATTAACTTCTATCTGACGCCTTACCCAAACGCCGTCAACGTTTTTCTGATTAATTTTACCATCAATTTCGGCCCCTGGTCACCCCCCGCCGGCAGACCCATTTAGGATTACAACAATACTTTTTTCATCAACGACGATAAAACCGGCTATGAAAACCAACGAACTTTTTCCGCTTTTTTCCTCCGTTCTACTCCTTTTTCTGACGTCGAACGTCCTGAGCGCCCAGGCCCAGACCGCCCCTATAAAGGATACTTCGGATTCGCAACAAATAGCCATCAACCTGCTTCAATATCCATCTTCGCCCGCTCTTTCTGTCTTAGGACTGGAAGCGACTCAGGTGCCTAACCCGGATGAAAACCACGATATAGGCCTTTCCATACGAAACGCTACCAATAATTTTACTACGCTCCCCAATACTTTTGCTCTCGACATAGCGCCTGCCTGGGCGTTTCCCCAAAAAAAGCCGGTTTTTGTAGAATACAGCGTTAAAACCGATTCCTCTAAAGGGTCGCCCGGCGCTTCTTCCGCCTCCCCTCAAGCGCAGCCGCTTCAACGCCACAGAGTGTGGATCGATTCAAAAATTTCTTTTGCCTATACCAACGCCGATAACCACACCCGGCTGGGCGTAGGTTTCCGGGTTCCGTTGATGAAAGGGAAAATTGTCTCCGATTATGCGGACGCCCTCAAATATGTAGACGAATTTTTTAATCAGCATCGTTACAAGGCCGGCGACACCGCCGAAATCCAACGATTGAGGGCTGAAAGAAAAAAAGCCTTAAATGCACATCCCGAAGACAGAAAGGCGCTGAACGCAAAATACGATTCCCTCATTCAGCATCTTGAAAAAGATTCACAAACGGTCTATTTACAGACGTTAAGTCCCCAGATCGACTCCGTTTTCAAAGCTGCATATCAATACCTCAAATTTTACAGCGTCGGTTTTAACCTAGATTTCGGAACAGGCTTATCGGTGGAGTTTCCCACCCTGAGTTTCTCGTATACCAGGGTTCCCATCTGGAGCGCGTGGTTGAGCGGCTCTTATTTTTTCAACGACAATCTGAGCGTTCTCGGCGTTGGGCGCTATGCTGTTTTGCCGGAAGAAATGTATACCGATCCTTCGGACAATACAAAAATGAAAGTAGCAAACGACCAGCATATAGACGTAGGTTTTAAAATACAATATTTCAATCATTCTACGCTTTCGGCTTCCTTTGAATACCTAAAACGGCTTACGCCCAACAACGTTGATATCCAGCCGACTGACCGATATACCGTCAACATCAACTATGCCCTGGCCAAAACAAACCTGCTCACCTTTAGCGTCGGTAAAGATTTTGACAACCAGTTATTGAAAGACGGCAACGTAGTCGCCCTGCTGCATTTTCTTTTCGGTTTTGGCAATCAACGTCCGGTTAAAGTTAAATCGAATTGAAGGAATAACATAACGTTATATATGTACCAGCCGCGTTGCATAAGTTTGCGGTTTTGAAGTTATATGCATTTTATTTTTAGGGGGTAAAAACTGCGAGGGCGTTACCTGGTTGGTCCAATCGAATTCATTTTTTTCTATATACCGGCGGCGATACTCCAACGGCGTGGAAAGACGGTATTTTTTAAACAGGCGATTGAAGTTAGCCAGGTTATTAAAACCGGATTTATAGCAGATCTGGCTGACTGTTTCGTCGGTGTCTAATAATAGTTTGCAGGCATGCCCGATCCGAATATCGATTAGCAGTTGTGTAAAATTCCGGAACGTATATTTATGAAAGAAATGACTGAAAGCAGATTCGGTCATGTTCACCTGCGCCGCCACGTCGCCAATTTTTAAATTCGTTTTAGTAAAATTCTTGAGCATATAACTGTACGCCAGTTGAATCCGGGCGCTCGGGGCGCTCAATTCTTTGGAAGAAAACCCTTCGTTGGATAAAAAGGACGCTTCCGAGGATTGCGACAGCAGATCGATCAATTGTAAAAATTCAATGACGTTTGTAAATCCTTTATCCTCCGTCAGATTGACGGCGATTCGCATGGCTTCCTCCAGCGTTTTTCCATAAAATTTAATTCCTTTACTGGAATCCTGCAAAAGTTTACGGATCTTACAGAAACGCTCTTTTTGAAAAAACTGTCCGCTCAGTAAACCCATCGCAAACTGTATAGTGATCACGCGGTAAGGCGGGTCGCCCTCATTTTTTGGATGATCGCCATCCCATTTATGATATAAATAAGGTCCCAGCAAAACCAGGTCGTTATCTACGTACCGCTCGGTACTGTCTCCTACTATGCGAGCGCCGGAAGTTCCCATGATAAAATTTAACTCATATTCAGGGTGATTATGAATAGGATAATCAAATCCGTTATTAAAAGAGTCCAGAACTACGAAAACGTCGCTTCCTTTTAACGGCGTCATCTCCTGATAAATATTCATTTTAAAGGATTTTATGTGTTAGAAAGGCTCATTTTCCATAAGGTATTTCAAAGTTTCATAAAAGTACCATATTTTTCCTTCATTGTATCATAAAGCGGCGTATTAAACCCCGACCTTTATCATTATTAAAAATACTACTATATGGACATGTTTTTTTTACAAAGAAAAGCGCTGCCGGCGCGAACCTGTTCCTGTTATTTCCAAGCCTATTTAATCCCGCTTTTATTTATAGCGCTTCTTCAAACTGCAAAAGCGCAACAGCTATCTGTTTCAGGAACGGTCGTTTCAACGGAAGACCGTCAACCCGTCGTAGGCGCCACGGTTTCTGAAAAAGGAACGGCCAACGGAACCGTTACAAACGTGGACGGAACATTCAGTATCAATACGACGAATGCCAACTCCATATTGGTCGTCAGTTATATTGGTTTTGACAAAATAGAAATTTCTGTACAGGGGAGAACGGCGCTCAGCATCGCGCTTTCGCCAAGCGCCGCCATGTTAAAAGACGTCGTTGTGACGGGCTATAAAAAAGAAATTCGTTCGGACGTATCGGCCGCCATTTCCTCCGTTAAATCCAAAGATATAGAAAACCTCGTCGTGCTGGGCGTCGATCAGGCATTGCAGGGGCAGGTTCCGGGGGTGATGGTCACGCAGGCAACGGGGGCGCCCGGCGACGATATTGCAGTTCGTATCCGGGGCGCGGGAACCCTGGGAAATAACAACCCGCTGTATATCATTGACGGCGTGCCGACCACTTCCAATATTAATATGTTTTCTACTGGCGATATTGAATCCATCGAGGTTTTAAAAGACGGGGCTGCGGCCGCTATCTACGGCTCTAGGTCGGCGAACGGCGTCATCGTTATTACCACTAAAAAAGGTAAATCCGGGAAGCCCCGCTTTAGTTTCGACGTGTATTCCGGCTTCCAGAACGCAATCAAGACGCCAAAGCTGCTCGACTCCAAAGATTACCTGACCATCCGCAACGAGGCTATCGTTAACGCCAACGAGCTCCGCGATCCAATCCGTCAAATTAAGACCTATGACCCGGCTATTCTGAATAATTTGCCCGATAACGACTGGCTGAGTATGGTTTTCCGAACTGCCCCCATTCAACATTATTCTTTTGCAGGCGGCGGAGGAGGAGAAAACGGTAATTTTTATTTGTCGGGAGAATACCAGACGCAGGACGGTATTTTCAAAGGGCAGGGTTTTGATAAATATCAATTGCGTTTTAACGGGGAGATCGGCGATAAACGTTTCAAAATTGGCAATAATCTTTCTCTCTCTTATACCAACCGAAGGCTGAACGGTTCCTCCGGCGATGGTTTTGGTCCGGGCAATGAACTTAATGTGCTTCGCTACGCGCTGATCGCCGCGCCGGTTTTCCCGGCCAGAAATCCCGACGGGAGCTATATAAACGTCACCTCGCTATTGGGGGATCCAACGCTCTACGGCGACGGCAACGCTAACCCGCTGGCGCTGATCGACGCCACCGACTGGACTATCAAACGTTACCGTATGTTTGGAAACGTTTTTGCAGAATATGATCTGTTTGACGGATTAAAAATCAGGACCAGCCTCGGCGGCGATTTTCAGTTTCAAAATGAAAAATTATTCAAGCAACGCCTTTCGGACGCCATTTATAACCCTACCTCTCTAAACGAAGGCCGCGTTTTCGATCAAACGCTCATCTGGAACAATACCGCCGATTTTACCCGCCGTTTCGGAAGACATCGCGTTTCCGCGCTGATTGGAACGGAAGCCATTCAAAATCACACGGATTACCTGGGCGCCTCCGCCAACAAATTCTCCCGGACCGACCCCTTATTTCGTTATATTAACAGCAGCCTTGACACCGCGCTTGGAAACGTCGGAGGGTCGGGTACCGCCACCGAATGGTCCTTACTTTCCTATTTTGCGCAGGCGGGCTATGGTTACGATAACCGGTACGTTGTCAACGCTTCCGTCCGGCGCGACGGTTCTTCGCGCTTTGGCCCGAACAACAGGTGGGGTACTTTTCCGGGAGTATCTGCCGCCTGGAATATATCCAACGAGTCGTTCTTTAAAAATATATCCGCTATTTCAAGTTTAAAACTCAGGGGTAGCTGGGCTAAGCTGGGCAACCAGGATATTGGTATCTATCCTTATAGTTCGCTGGTGCAGATCGGACAGCGGGTCTATTCTTTTGGCGATAAAGTCGCCACCGGAGCAACCCTTGTCGAAACTGGCAATGGATCTGTTAAATGGGAAACGACCACTCAAACGGATATAGGTCTGGATATGAGCCTTTGGAAAGATCGCTTATCTCTGTTTGCGGACGTTTACCGGAAAGTCACCGACGACGTCCTGGTTCGCGTCCCCATTCCTGAATCAGGCGGCGCCGAAAATCCGCCTTACGTCAACGCGGGTTCTATCGAGAATAAAGGCCTGGAAATTGGAGTCAATTACAGGAACCGGGTCAAAGAGTTTCGTTATAATATAGGAGGAAATATTTCTTTTGTAAGGAATAAAGTGCTATCCATTGCCGGCAGCGAACCTATCTTAGGCGGTTTCGGCTTATCGGATGGGCCGCTGACCAAAACGGAGGCCGGCTACCCTGTCGGCTCTTTTAACCTCTATAAAATGGTTGGAATTTTCCAATCGCAGCAGGAGATCGACGCCAGCCCGTTTCAAACTACGTATACAAGACCGGGCGACGTTAAATTTGCAGACGTCAACGGCGACGGCAAGATCGACGATAAAGACAGGGTACATATAGGAAGCCCGTTTCCCAGTTTTTCTTACGGACTGAACGCCGGATTTACGTGGAAGAACTTTGATTTCTCCATGCTGGCGCAGGGTATACAGGGCAACGACGTTTATTTTTTATACGGCAACTTTGCCTACGACGTCCAGTCGCGCGGCTTCAATTCCTACGAGGCAATTCTCAACCGTTGGACGCCAACCAATACCAATACTAACATCCCCAGGGTCAGCCTGGACGACCGCAACGGAAATTCCCGCGCTTCCACGCGCTATCTGGAAGACGGTTCTTATGTGCGCATTAAAAATATCACGTTAGGTTATAACCTCAAAGACGTCATTCGCTGGAAAGGTATAGAAGCGCTTAGGGTATATATAACGGTGCAAAACGCTTTCACCTGGACAAAATACACGGGTTTAGACCCTGAAATTCAAGCCAATACCAACGATACGCGAGGAGCGGGACTGTCTTCCGACCTGGCGGTTGGAATAGACTGGGGAACCGTTCCGGCGCCCCGCACCGTGATTGGCGGTTTTAAATTAGACTTTTAAAACAACATACCAAGATGAAAAAGACGATGAAATATACCCTGTTTGCGGTTATTATTTTCCTGGCTTCCTGTAAAGGATTCCTCGATAAAGAACCGATTGCCACTTTAGACGCCGGCTCTTTTTTCCAAACCCAGAACGACGCCATCCAGGCGGTGAACGCCGCTTATAAATATTTGACGTTCAGCAGCGGGAATAATAATTTTTATTGGGCATTCGGAAGCTTGGCAAGCGACGAAGCTATTGTCGGAGGAGACGGTTCCAGACCCGGGCTGGTCGAAATTGACGCTTTGATCCAGACGCCCCGCACGCAGGAACTGAATAGTTTTTGGATACTTCAATATAGCGGAATTACGCAGGCGAACCTGGTTTTAGATAAAAATCAAACCATTGCGTACGACATATCCATGCAAAACCGCGTAACCGGGGAAGCGCTTTTCCTGCGTTCCTATTATTATTTTTTGCTGACGCAGGTGTTCGGCGACGTTCCTTTATACACAACCATTGTCTCGCCCGATAAATTAAAAATCCCCCGAACCCCGAAAGCCCAGATATATGCCCAAATCCTGACGGATTGCGACCGCGCCGCTACTTTGTTACCTGTAAAATATAGTTCTTCAGACGCCGGCAGGGCGACGCAGGGCGCGGCTTTGGCCTTAGCGGCTAAGGTTAGCCTGTATCAGCAAAACTGGACTAAAACGCTGGATTACATTGCTAAAATAAAAGCGTTGAACGTCTATGCTTTGGTTCCCGACTATGGCGATAATTTCAGGAAGCAAACACAAAATAACAGCGAATCAGTATGGGAGATTGAACATACCAATCTCGAACTGGGCGTCGGCAACTCGCTCAATCAATGGTGGGCTTCTAAAAAAACAACGGGCGGCTACGGTTTTAATGAAGTAACCGACACGTTTGTGAATGCCTTTGAGCCCGGCGATCCGCGCCTGCGCTTTACGGTGGCTATGAATAATGAGGATTATTTCGGTTTCATTTATAAGAATTCCTATTCATCGACGCATTATAGTCCCCGCAAATATTTGCAGCCGGATAGTACTGTCACGCAAAAAGCGGACGGCGATATTAACTATACCGCTATCCGTTATGCCGAAGTTTTACTCTGGGAAGCGGAAGCGCTGATAGAATTAGGACGCGCAAGCGAAGCGGCAGTACCGCTCGAAATCGTCCGCGCCCGCGTCCGCGCGCAGGCGACGGACCCTAAAACAGCTTTACCAAAAATCACGGCGACCGATCAGCCGACCCTGCGAGCGGCCGTGCGCCATGAGCGCGAAGTAGAGCTGGGCTTCGAAATGCACCGCTTCTTCGATTTAGTCCGCTGGGGCGTCGCCGCGCAAACCATTCCTGGCTTTAAAGCGGGTAAAAACGAAGTATTCCCGATTCCGCAAACGGAAATAGATTTAAATCCTCAACTGGTGCAAAATCCAAACTACTAAATCTAAATATGAAATATAAAATATGAATGATGAAATGGATTGCGGCGGAATAGCTAAAACGGTTTTGACGTCTTATCTTGAAAATCCTTGAATCCTGAAAATCCTGATTCAGACAAATAGCATGACTTCTTATATGAGATACATATTGCGTTTATTTTCTTTAGTTGTTTTACCGGTCGCCGTATTCGGACAATCGGGACAAGTCGCTATACCGCGCATCGATAAAATGCCCGACGCGCCGACGCCATATAATATGCGCAACTGGAAACAGGTCGCGCGGCAATACGATTCTTTTGTCTACGACGTCAATAAAACCGGTCAATATCTCCCGTTGATTACCATTGGCGCCGCGGGCGTCAACTATCCGCAAAACAAAACGATTAAACTCCGCAGCTATGTCGGAACCAACAGTCCCAACGGAAGCGAGGCAGTGAACGTCTTGCCTTCGCTGGTCGGGGCTACCCTGGCGGGCGATGATAAAAGTAATCAATACGGGCAAAACTGGCTGTTGATGAGCCAGGACTTTTTCAATAAAGCCAACGGCGAAAATCTCTACCTCAACAATGCCGGTTCAAACAGCGGCGACGACTGGTGGTATGATCTCATGCCCAACGTTTTTTTCTATCAACTCTATGATCTCTATCCAAACCTGGGCGGCGAGGCCAATAGCCAGTTTACAATCATTGCCGACCGCTTTTTGCAAGCCGTCCGCGCGATGGGCGGTAGCGATACGCCCTGGAATATTCCGAATATGGATTACCGGGCGTGGAAATTTCTAACGATGCAACCCAACGCGAGCGGCGTTCATGAACCGGAAGCGGCGGGCGCGTACGCCTGGGTATTATACAACGCCTGGAAACGGACCGGGACCCGGGATTATCTGAAAGGCGCCGAGTGGGCGATGGAGTTTTTAAGTAATTACCCGACCGATCCTTCCTACGAACTGCAACTTCCTTACGGGACCTATACGGCCGCGAAAATGAACGCAGAATTGGGAACGACCTACGACGTCCAAAAAATGGTCAACTGGTCTTTTGATCGCGGCCCTTTGCGCGGCTGGGGAACTATTGTGGGAAACTGGGGCGGATTCGACGTGTCCGGCGTGGTCGGCGAGGCCAACGACGCCGGTAACGATTACGCTTTCCAGCTCAACGGGGTGCAACAGACGGCGGCGCTGGTTCCAATGGTTCGCTACGATAAACGTTTTGCGAGAGCTATCGGAAAATGGGCGCTCAATCTGGCCAACGCGACCCGCCTCTTTTATCCGGGCTTTTTGCCCGCCGACCGGCAGGACGCGACCGCCTGGTCGAACGCCTACGATCCAAACCAAGTGATCGGCTACGAGGCTTTGCGCCAGCAATATCAGGGATTATCGCCATTTTCAACCGGCGACGCGCTCAAAAACGGCTGGGCGGGAACCAATTTATCCCTGTATAGTACCTCGTCCATTGGCTACCTCGGCTCAATGATCGAAACCACGAACGTGGATAAAATCTTAAAACTGGACGTCCTGAAAACAGACTTCTTCGGTCGCAAAGACTCGATGAACCGCACAGCCGCATACCCGACCTATTTGATATATAATCCGTATGGCTCCGCTCAATCCGTGCAATTTGACGCGGGAGCGGCGGCTGCCGATCTTTATGACGCATTAACGGAAACCTTTGCAGCAAAGAGCGTAACCGGTTTGACCAGTTTAAATATTCCCGCCAACCAGGCCGTATTGATTTCCATTGTTCCAACGGGCGGAAATATTACCTACAATCGCAACCGGATGCTCATCAATAACCTGGTCGTAGATTTCAGCCAAACAAAAAATGCTTATACCCGACCCGTTCGCATTAAATCCCT